>CABVEH010000021.1 GCA_902497215.1 uncultured Eggerthellaceae bacterium
CGTCGGGAAATTATAATCCCTCAAGCTTTCCGGGGCTTCCGCAATGCGGTTGCGTTTCCGGTGCAACAAGCCTTCTAGCAGGGAAAACCCAAGCACATGACAAAAATCACTACCGTTTTTCGGCGCGGTTGCGCACAATGCGGTCAGCAGGAATCGTTCCAGGAGGCTTGGATGGAAATAGTCGACGTGAAGGACTTGGTCAAATGCTATGGCAACACCATGGCCTTGGACCACTTCAACATGAAGATCGAGCAAGGGGAGGTCTTCGGACTTCTGGGCCCGAACGGAAGCGGCAAGTCCACGGCCATCAACTGCATACTCCAGCTGCTTACGTACGACAAGGGGTCGATCAGGCTGTTCGGCGAGCCGATGACCCCGACCAGCTACGACCTGAAGCGGCGAATCGGAATAGTTCCGCAGAACGTCGCCGTGTTCGAGGAGCTGTCCGTGCGCGAGAACGTGGACTACTTCTGCGGGCTGTACGTGTCCGACTCGAAGCTTCGCAAGGAGTACGTGGACGACGCCATCGAGTTCGTGGGCCTGAAGGATTACGCGAAGGCGCGTCCGCGCAAGCTCTCCGGCGGCCTTCTGCGAAGGCTCAACATCGCCTGCGGAATCGCCCACAAGCCGGAGCTGGCGTTCTTCGACGAACCAACGGTGGCAGTCGATCCGCAAAGCAGGGCCTCCATACTTCAAGGGATACTCGACATGAACAAGGCGGGCACCACCGTCGTCTACACAAGCCATTACATGGAAGAGGTCGAGGAGATCTGCAGCCGCATCATGATCATGGACAAGGGCCGCACTCTGGCGATCGGAACCAACACGCAGCTGAAGGTGATGACGGGCATCGGCGAGACCATAGAGGTGGACGTGCTGGAACTGCCCGAGGCGGCACGCGCGAAGGTGGCCGGGTTGGACAGCGTGCAGCGGGCCGAATACGACGGCAAGACGCTGCACGTGGCCTGCGAGAGCGGACAGCACAACGTGTCGGACGTGCTGGAATGCCTGAAGCTGTTCGACGCGAAGCCAGGACGCATCTGGGCCGAGCCGCCGACGCTCAACGACGTGTTCCTGGAAATCACCGGACGCGAGCTGCGCGACTGACGGGAGGGCGCCATGGCCGACACTTTCAAGTACGTCTTCCTCTCCCTGGTCCGCAACAAGGGAATCCTCATATGGGCGCTTGCGTTCCCCATCGTGCTGTCGTGCTGCTTCATGGTCATGTTCCAGGGGCTTGACCAGCTTGCCCAAACCGAACCCACCCGGGTTGTGGTGGTGCAGGACGATGCCTACGACGACTCGGACGCCTTCCGGCAGTTCGTCGACGCCGCGTCCGAAGGGGCCGATTCGCTGCTTTCCGCCACGTTTGCGGACACGCCCGAAGAGGCCGAGCGCCTGGTGAACGAATCCGCAAACGAGGACAGGCCGTATGCTGGCTATGTGACGGTAGGCACGGACGGCATGCCGACGGTTCACCTTCTTCCAGAGGACGGGTCTGCCTCTTCCGGCGTGAACAACGTGTACCAGGCGATACTCGTGCGGGTGATGGACGTGTTCTGCAGCAAGAGCCATATGATTCGCGAGCTTCTTGCGAAAGACCCGCTGTTCTTGGCGGACCCATCGAACGTCGAGTCGGTGTTCCAGGTTTCGGACGTCACCCAGAAGACGAGCCTTACCGAGAACGCCCCGCGCGAGTCGGTTCGCTACTATTTCGCGCTGCTCGGGATGGCGGCGATGTTCGCAGCGCAGGGCTCGCTGCTGGCCGTTGGGGCATTGCTCCCCAACGCCAGCCCGCTGGGCGCGCGCAGGGCACTGGGCGGGATTTCGCGCATTCGCGCCCTTCTTGGATGCATCCTGGCCAGCTGGCTGGTGTCCTTCGGCTGCCTTGCCATCGCGTACCTGTTCATCCGCTACGCCGCAGGGGTCGACTTCGGCAATCGCGACCTGCCATGCCTGGGCGTGCTCGCCGTGTCGTCGCTGATGTCGGTCGGGATGGGCGCGCTGATAGGAAGCATTCCCAAGGGGTCGATCGGCGCGAAGGCGGGGATACTTGCAGGGATAGCCTGCTTCGCCAGCCTGTTCGCCGGCCTTTATGGGGAACCCACCATGGATCTGGCGGACAGCGTGGCCGCAGCCTTCCCGGCGTCCCAGTACATAAATCCTGCGGTGCAGATATCCCAGGCCATGTTCTCCCTCATGTACTACGAAAGCCTGGCGCCGTGCCTGCAGCACGTCTTGGTGCTGCTTGCGATGACAGCGGTCTTCTTCCTCGCGTCGGCGCGCTTCCTAGGAAGGCAGAGGTATGCAAGTCTTTAAATGTGCACTGAAGCTGGCGTTGAGGCGCCCTGCGTACTTCATCATCTATGGGCTGGGCCTGTCGCTCATGGCGGTGTTCATAGCAGGAAGCCTGGCAACCTCGACCCCGCAAGGGGAATACGAGCCCTATGACTGCGACTTCGCGGTCATAGACCGCGACGGCAGCCCGGTGTCTGCCGGCATGGAGGAGATGCTGCGGTCCCAGGGCACGCAGGTGGAAGTAGAAGATTCCGAGCTTGCCATGCAGGACGCCGTCGCAAAGGGCGCGGTTTCGTACATGCTCGTCATCCCCGATGGCTATGGCGAAGACTTCCGGCAGGCTGCAGTGGAAGGCCGCGAACTTCCCGAGATGGAATGCATCTACAGCTATTACTCGGCGGAAGGCTCGCTTGTGGACGCCGCGCTTTCAGACTACGCGTCGTCGCTCGCCGCCTTCATGAAGGCCATGCCGGACGCCGACGTGGAGGAGGCGGTCCGCCTGGCGAAGGAAGCCTCGGACGCCAACGCCGACGTGCAGATGATCCCTCGAAGCGACGGCGCTGCCCTGACGGACCAGTTCGTGTCCTTCCTGCAGTTCGACATGTACGTCTACTTCGCGGGCGTGATAGTGTGCGTTGGACTGATGCTGTGCAACCTCAACCGCACGGACGTGCGCAGGCGCAACTTCTCGTCGCCGGTCAGCTACATGTCGTACAGCCTGCAGACGGGGCTTGCCTGCGTGGTTTTGACGCTGGTCTTCTGGGCGTTGACCGTCGTGTTGGGCATAGCCTGTTTCCCGGAATCGTTCGGGGCTATTCCGGTGCCTGGAAAGCTGCTGGTCCTGGTCGTGCCGGCCTTGTTCGCGCTGATTCCGTTGGGCGTCGCCTTCATGCTTGGCCAGACCAACACGGGTGAGATGACGATGAACGCGTTCGGGAACATATTGGGTCTGGTCCTGTCATTCTTCGGCGGCGTGTGGATACCGCTCGACCTGATGAGCCCCCAGGTCGTCTCGATTGCCCATCTTCTTCCGGGCTTCTGGTACACCGACGCGCTGTCGCGTGCGGCGAACTTCGATGGAAGCATGCAAGCGTTAGCCGCCATAGGGGTTGACGTGGGCGTTATCGTCCTGTTCGCCGTGGCCGTGTTCGCTGCGGGGATGGCCATAGGACGCATGCGCAGGCAGACGTCGGACGCTGGCGGCAACGCCGCAGCCGAGGTAGCCATCGCGTAGACCGCTGCACTACATGTCCGAGAACTTGAGCCTCAGCGCCTCGGCGACCTCGGGCGTGACGAACTTCGACACGTCGCCGCCGAGCGCGGCAAGCTCGCGCACTATCGACGACGAAAGGTACATGTATTCCGGAGGGCTCATGATGAACGTGGTCTCCAGCCTGTAGTCGAGCTGCTGGTTTATCGCGTTCATCTGGAACTCGTACTCGAAGTCGGTGATGGCGCGCAGCCCCTTCACCACGACGCTGACGCCCATCTTCCTGGCGAAGTCGACCAGCAGCCCGTCGAAGCTGATTACGCGCACGTTGTCCATGTGCGCCGTGGCCTGCTTGGCAAGCTCGGTGCGCTCCTCGGTGCTGAACAACGTGTGCTTGGGCGTAGATTCGGCAACGGCCACGATGACTTCGTCCATCAGCGTGGAGGCGCGGCTGATGATGTCCAGGTGCCCGTAGGTTATCGGGTCGAAAGTGCCGGGAGTCAATGCGATCGTCATGTCGGCTCCTAGTAGTAGCGATAGTATGCGGCGCAGGCGCCTTCGCTTGACACCATGCACGGACCGATGGGGTTTTCGGGCGAGCATGCCTTGCGGAACAGGGGGCAGTCGGCCGGCGTGATGATGCCGCGCAGCACGTCGCCGCATCGGCAGCCTGCGTGTTCCACGGTGGGCTCCACTTCGGGCGCAAGGCGCCTCATGGCGTCGAAGGCGGCGTATTCGTCGCGTATCTTGTAGCCGCTTCCCGGGATTTCGCCTATGCCGCGCCAGTTGGCGGGCACGGTTTCGAACACTTCGTCGATGGCCGCAAGCGCGGTGGGGTTGCCTTCCTGCATGACGCCGCGGCTGTACGCTATCTCGATGTCGGCGCGCCCCTCGGCTATCTGCCGCATAATCATCGCGATGCCCTGCAGCATGTCGTTGGGCTCGAACCCGGTAATGACGCCGGGGATGCCGTAACGTTCCGCCAGGAAGCGGTAAGGCTCGGCGCCGATGATAGTGGAGACGTGCCCCGGCAGGATGAGTGCGTCCACCTTCAGTTCGGGGTCGTTCACTATGGCTTCCAGCGCCCCCGGCATGTTCTTGTGGGCGGCGTAGACGCTGAAGTTCTGCAGCCCGGCCGCGGCTGCGCGCTTGATGGCCATCGCCACCAGAGGCGTGGTGGTCTCGAACCCGACGCCTACGAACACAACCTGCGACTCGGGGTTCTCCTGAGCTATGCGCAGCGCGTCCAGAGGCGAGTAGACTATGCGCACGTCGGCGCCGTTCGCCTGCTCGGCCAGAAGGCTTGAAGTGGAGCCTGGCACGCGCGTCATGTCGCCGAACGTGGTGATGATGACGCCGGGGATGCGTGCCAGCGCGATCACCTTGTCGATGTCGTGGTTGGACGTGACGCACACCGGGCATCCCGGCCCTGACGCCAGCTTCACGTTGTCGGGCATCAGCGACCGTATCCCGTTGCGTGCGATGGACACGGTGTGGGTCCCGCACACCTCCATAAGTGTGACCTGGCGGTCGGTCGGGGCGAACGTGCGGATGGACTCCACGAGCCCCTTCGCAAGCTGCGGGTCTTTGAATGCGGAAAGGTCCATGCGCTACAGCTCTTCGGCCAGCGAGGCCAACGTGGCCTGCATGCTAGGCTGCTGGGGGCTTGGCGATCCGGCCGCGCCCATCTCCTCGTCGGCCAGTTCGGGGAACTGCTTGATGAGGTCGATGGTTTCCTGGGCGAACTGCTCGTCGACCACCTCTATGGCGAACCCGGCATGCACGAGCACGTAGCTTCCCACCTCGGCCTGAGGCGTCAGGTCGGTCGAGATCTCGCGGGTGGCTCCCAGTATGTCGACGGTTGCAAGGCCGTCTTCGCCGAACTCGACGATCTTCGCAGGTATTGCAAGGCACATGATGTTTACGCGTCCTGGTCCTCTTCGATTGCAAGGTTTCGTGCCCATGCTATCACGGCTTCACCGAAAGACACGCAGCCATCGTTGGGCGGAAGCTCCCGGTTGATGGCGACGGTGAATCCGGCCTGTTCGAGCTGCGCCAGCGCGTTTTCCACCAGGTAGCGGTTCATGAAAACTCCACCCGACAGCGCGATCTTGCGAACGTCGTACAGGGCCAGCGAAAGCTGGGCGGCCTGCACGATGGCGTTCACGAAGGCGTTGTGGAAGCGCTTGGATATCGCGGGAATCGCGACGCCTGCCTGAAGGTCGTCTAGAAGCGAGCGGAACGCGGGCGCCGCATCGAACAGCAGCACCGACGTGTCATGCGCGGTCGAGGTTTCCGTGGCGACGTTCTTCACGACGTCTATGACGTAGGCGTCAGGAACGCCGTCCTCGGCGTCGCTGGCCTTCGTGCCCGGCATTCCGTGCGCGATTCCGTCCCAAAGGGCGGCTTCCAGCATTATCGCCGGCTCGCCTTCGTAGGTTGGCTCGGTGCAGATTCCCAGAAGCGCGCTGGCGGCGTCGAACAGGCGCCCGACCGACGACGTGACCGGCGTGTTTATGCCCCGGTCGATCATCGTCTCGAAGTTCGCGCACTTGTCTTCGCCCAGGGCCTCGCGCAGCTTCGCAGCCCCCGGATGGTCCAGCAGGTCGAATTCCCAAAGCACGCCGAACGCCATCTGCAGGGGGTGCTTCACGGCGGCCGCCCCGCCAGGCATCGGCACGTACGCGAAGTTCATGAAGCGCTCGAAGTCGCTTTCGTTGGACATGAGCACCTCGCCGCCCCATATGTTGCCGTCGGCCCCGTACCCGGTTCCATCGAAGGCGATCCCGCAGACCGCCTCGTCGGAAGGAAGGCCGTTCTCGGCGATGACCGACGCGACGTGCGCGTGGTGGTGCTGTACTTCGACAAGGGGAAGTGGTGGCTGGTGCAGGGCGCTTTGCTCGTGCGCCCACTTGCTGGTTATGTATTCGGGATGCAGGTCGCATGCCAGCTCGGTGGCATGCAGGTCGAACAGCTGCTCGTAGCGCTGCTTCGCCTCGACCCAGGCGTCGAACGTGTCGGCGTCCTCCATGTCGCCGATGTGCTGCGACACGAATGCCTGGGCGGCATCGCCTTCGTTACGCAGGAAGCAGAAGGTGTTCTTCTGCTCGGGGCCTGCGGCGAAGATGGTCGCGTTGCCTTCGCCTTCCGCGACCGCGGCATTGGCTGTGCCGGACCCTCTCACCTCGATGGCGGCCGGCGCGTAGCCTCGTGCGCGCCTGATCATCTGCACGGTTTCCCCCGCGCTTCCGGCGCGGATCACGCGCACCACCGAGTCGTCGAAGCGGGTCAGTATCTCGCGGTCGTTTCCGACGAACGCGTCCGCGATGCCGCCAAGCTGCTCGTACGCCACGTCGTCCTTGATGCATATGGGCTCGTCGTGCATGTTCCCGCTGGTCATCACAAGCATCGGTGGAAGCGCGCCGTTACGGGCCGCTTTGTCGTCGGCCGTCTCTCTTTCGCAAGCTTTCGCGAAGTCGTGAAGCAGCAGGTGCTGTAGCGGCGTGTAGGGGAGCATCACCCCCAGCTCGGGAAGCCCGTCGGCCAAGCCTTCGGCAAGAGGCGCGTCCATCTGCTTGCGCAGCAGCACGATGGGTCGCGCCGCGCCTTCCAGCACGGCCGCTTCCTCAACGCCCACTTCACAAACCTGCCGCACCTCGTCCAAGCCGGGCATCATGACGGCGAACGCCTTGCCGTAGCGGTGCTTGCGTTCGCGCAGGCGCGCGATGGCTTCCGGGTTGCGCGCGTCGCACGCCAAGTGGAAGCCGCCGAGCCCCTTCACGGCAAGAATCTTCCCGTCGAGCAGCATGGCCACGGCCTCGGCCAGGATGTCGTCCGACTCCTCGCGCGTGTTTCCCCAGCGCACGGTCTTGCCGTCGTCGGTGCTGAAACTGATGTGTGGCCCACACTGGAAACACGCATTCGGTTGCGCGTGGAAGCGCCTGTCGGAAGGGTCGTCGTATTCATGCTGGCACGCCTCGCACATCTGGAAGTCGCGCATCGACGTGCGTGCGCGGTCGTAGGGGAGTTCTTCGATGATGGTGAAGCGAGGCCCGCAGTTCGTGCAGTTGATGAACGGGTAGCGGTACCTGCGGTCGGCCGGATCGAACAGCTCGCGTGCGCAGTCGGCGCAAGTCGCCAGGTCGGGCGACACGAACGTGGCCTCTTCCGCGTCGCCTTCGTCGGAGGCGCGGATCTCGAAGGTGTCAAAGGGCTCGAGCGGCACCTCCTTCATCTCGATCTCGGTCACCTGGGCCGCGGCGGGCGCGTTTTCCGATATCTCCATGACGAACTCGTCGAGCAGCTTCTCCTCGCCTTCGGCGCGTATGTGCACCCCGTCCGCAGCGTTAAGCACCCAGCCGTTGATCAGGTACTTCTTCGCCAGCCGGTAAACGAAGGGGCGGAAACCCACCCCTTGCACTATTCCCTTCACATGGATGTCTAAAGCTTCGACCATTCGAGCCCTTACGCCTCGCGCCCTTCGGCGGTCGCCTTCAGGTTGAGCCCGACGGGCAGCTGCGCACCCTGCGCCTTCGCGGCGTCCCAGATCGCCTGGCGCACCACGATGGAAAGCTGGCGCAGCGTGATGCTGGAATTGTCGGGCAGGTGCAGGTGCACCACGCGGCGTCCCTTCGAAGCCAGCGTTTCGGCGTCTCCTGCGGCCTGCGCCTTCGCCAGCGTGCCCAGCGAATCGGCCTCGGCGCCTTCGGGAAGCGGGATGTCCTTCAGCTCGTCGGCCGACACCACCAGAAACACGCCGATGTTCGGGCCGCCCTTCTGCAGCTGACCCGTGGAATGCAGGTAGCGCGGGCCCACTTCCAGGCACGACGCGATGTCGAAATGCGTGGCCGCGCTGTGGCGGATGGCCTCAAGCGCCTCGCGGCGCCCTTCGCCGGTGAAGGGCAGGAAGGCGTTGATGGCCAGGTAGTCGCCCGGCCTGATGGACAGGAACAGCTCGTAGAGCACCGAGGCGAGGTCGGGGCAGTCGGCGAACTGCGGCGACGTGCGCACCTCTATGGTGCCCATGTCGATGCGCGGGGTGAACGTCTCGGTGAAGTCGGGCTCGGGGATGCCGTCCTCCAGGATGTTGAGCACCGCGGTCTTCGTCGACTGCACGTCGGGCTGGTCGAACGGGCATATGCGCATCAGGTAGCCGCACATGGCCGTGGCGTATTCCCACATCACGAAGTGCTCGGCAAGTTCCTCCACGCTGTCGATCTTGTAGCTCTGGCGCGGGATGTTGGCGTCCATGTAGGCCAGGCTCATCTCGAAGTTGCGGCTCTCATCCCACAGGTCGGTCTTGGTCTCGTACATGATGACCGAGCGGTCGCCGGGGTCGTCGGCTAGCAGCAAGGTGTCTATCTCGATGTTGGGAAGGATGCCCTGGCCTTCCTTGCCTAGCGACTCGGCGATCAGTTGCTCGATCCAAAGGCCCAGCACCCGTCCGCGCTTGGGCGACAGGAACGAGAACTTGTTGCGACCTTGCACGTAGTTGTCGTAGAGGAACGCCGCCAGGTTGATGGCCGGGTTGTCGATGGCGTCCTCGCTGCAGCTGCGTTCGGCCTCGCGGGCGTGGGCCAGAAGCTCGCGGATGTCGATGCCTGCGATGGCGGCGGGAACCAGTCCGAACACCGAAAGCGCCGAGAACCTTCCGCCTACCTCGGGAAGGCCCGAGAACACCTTGCACCAGCCTTCTTCGGTTGCTTGCTTTTCCAGCATGGTGCCCGGGTCGGTGATGGCGATCAGGTGCTTGGGGAACTCGTCGCCAAGCAGGGGCTTGTAGTGGTCGGTTATGGCCTCGAGGTACATGCGCGGCTCGATGGTGCCGCCGCTCTTCGACGACACGATGAACATGGTGGTCTCGGGCTTGCAAGTGGCGAACAGCTGGCGCATGCGCACGGGAGAGTCGCTGTCCAGCGTCTTCACCGACACGCGGTTGCTGTCGATCTTGTTGTACTTGGTCAGCGTCATGGGGGCCTGCGTCGAGCCGCCCTGCCCCATGATCACTATGGTGTCTATCTGCGAGGCCGCAACCTCGTCCGCGAACCGCACGATCTCGTCGATGTCGCAGTGGGGGTTGCTGGCCAGGTCGGTCCATCCCATGAAGTGCTCGGCGCAGTCCCGGGCCTCCTCCGAGAAGTCGTACAGCGAGGCATCCTTCGCGAACACGCGGCTGGCTGCCTTGTCCTTTACCAGGACCTTCGCCGACGGGTAGAGTTTTTCCATGTCTCCGGTAATCATGGTGCTTCCTTCGAACGGTTTGCATTGCGGGCAAGCGCGGCGCCGACGCACAAAGGCCCCAGCGTACCGCATTTGCACAGTTAGAACGATGATAGATTATCGCCTTGCGTTTTCAAACGAGGCAGCCGCACTGATGCCAGAGCGTAACGGGGATGGGCCGTGACAGGGGACGTTCGCTTTTGACACATTCGGTGGAACGCTCAATTTGCATCGCGGGCGCTTTATTGTGGTAAAGTGGTTCGCATGTTTTTCACGAATGGACATACAAGGGGCCTCGCTTCCGACGAGAACGCCATCATGAGCGCGCACTTCGCCGCGAAATGCACCGGCGAGGCGGCTGCTGCCGTCATGAGCCAGCACGTTGCCCAGCAGTCCATTCGCGAGGGATTCGGCAACAGGATTTTCTACCGATACTTCTAGCACGCGGTTCGACGAACCGGGTGCTTTTTTAATGCCCGGCAAGTCCCGCGTGCCCAGCTTCCGAGTTTCCGTTAAAGATCCGACGCGCATCGGGTTGCGGGCCGCCTTTGTCCGCGCCTTGCGCAAGCCAAGCAACACAAGGGGGATGAGATGGTTTCGAAGGTATTGTTGGTATTGGTGTTCGTCGCCGTGGCGGTGGGCGTGGGCGTGTACTGCCGGCGATCCACCAAGACGGTGGACGGCTTCCTGCTGGGAGGCCGCAAGGTAGGGCCGTGGATGAGCGCGTTCGCGTACGGCACCAGCTACTTCTCGGCGGTGGTGTTCGTGGGATACGCCGGCCAGTTCGGGTTCAAGTACGGCATCTCCGCCACCTGGGCCGGAATCGGCAACGCCATCCTGGGATCGCTTCTGGCCTGGTGGGTGCTGGGGCCGCGCACACGCGAAATGACGCACCGCCTGGGCGCGCAGACCATGCCCGAGTTCTTCGGGAAGCGCTACGATTCCAAGGCGCTGCGCATTGCCGCCGCGGCCATCATATTCGTCTTCCTGATCCCATACACCGCAAGCGTCTACAACGGCCTTTCGCGCCTGTTCGGCATGGCGTTCAACCTGCCCTACGACGTGTGCGTGATCGGCATGGCGCTGGTCACATGCGTGTACGTCATCGTCGGCGGCTACATGGCTACCGTCATGAACGACTTCATCCAGGGAATCGTCATGCTGCTGGGCATAACCGCGGTCATCGTGGCGGTCATCATGAGCAACGGCGGCTTCTCCGAGGCCATCGTGCAGCTGTCGCAGGTGTCTGCGCCGGGCTCCGAAATGGCCGGGCCGTTCGTCAGCTTCTTCGGGCCCGACTTGTTCAACCTGCTGGGCGTGGTGGTGCTGACGTCGCTGGGCACGTGGGGCCTGCCGCAGATGGTGCAGAAGTTCTACGCCATCAAGAGCGGCCCGGCGGTGAAGCAGGGCGCCATCATCTCCACCATCTTCGCGTTCGTCGTGGCCGGCGGCTCGTACTTCCTGGGCGGCTTCGGACGCCTTTACAGCGGGCAGATCGAATACGCCGCCAACGGCACCCCCATATACGACTCGGCGATAT
>CABVEH010000022.1 GCA_902497215.1 uncultured Eggerthellaceae bacterium
CGCTTTTGGCGAAAGCGTGACAAATCACCCGACCCCGCTGTCACCCGCCCCCTGCCCCCGTCGTTACGTTGTCGTGACGGTAGGGCTATGACGGGTTGCGTCCTATGCGTCCTGTTGTGTAATTCGTCCTATACTTGAAGATGCAAAGCCGCAGTCGAAAGGACTTCTTATGTCGAACACGTTGGTGGCCTACTTTTCAGCGACGGGCAGGACGAAGCGCATCGCCGAGCGCATGGCGAAGGCGGCAGAGGCGGACCTGTTCGAGATCGTGCCGGCCGAGCCTTACACCCAGCAGGACCTGAACTGGGTGGACAAGACCAGCCGCGGCACCATGGAGATGAACGACGACGCATGCCGCCCGGAAATCGCCAACAAGCTTGACAACATGGACGACTACGATCTGATCTTCCTGGGGTTCCCCGTGTGGTGGTACATCGAGCCGCGCATCATCGACACGTTCCTCGAGTCCTACGACTTCTCGGGAAAGCGCATCGTTCCCTTCGCAACGAGCACCGGCAGCCCCATAGGCGAGGCCCCTCAACACATCCAGGAGATGTGTCCTGATGCTAAGGTGGAGGAAGGCCACAAGTTCAACACCACCGACGCCGACCCGATGCTCTTCCAGTGGGTGGCTCGCTACATGCACTAGGCGCGTGTGGGGTGAACAGGGGACGTGTTTTTCGTTCAATCCGGGAGTCAACAGAACCGTTCTCTTGACTACTGATCCTACTGTCACCAATTGAACGAAAAACACGTCCCCTGTTCACCAATGTGACAAAAGTGAACGTCCCCTGACACAAACCTGTTCATCATCCCCGTCCCCCGACATGAAACGGGCGGTGATTCTATAACCTTTGTGGCTTTGGCTTTGGCTGCTTTTCGGCCGCTGACCTGCTTGTTATAATGCGTGTATGCGTAATTGACTTGGGGGTGTCTTTTATGCTGACGGCTGGGAAATCGAAGCCTGCACGCTTATTAAAACTCTGCATAGCGTCTCTCTTCAGCATCGCGCTCTTGTGCATGCTTCAGCTGGTCATAGCCTATGAAACCTCCCTGTCCGCCTCCGCAGCCGAAACGAACAAGAACATCTTCGTCGACAACGGCGGCACCGACAGCGACGTCGTCTACCTCTCCGACATCCCTTATGCCAACGCAAAGGTCGGATGGGGCAGCCTGACGCTGGACAAGAACGGCGTGAACAACGGCGGAATCACCCTCAATGTCAACGGCTCTGCCACCACGTTCCACAAGGGCATCTTCGCCCATGCCACCTCGACGGTCGACTACGACATCAGCCAGTACAGTTCCGAGTACTCCCATTTCGTGACGTACTACGGCCTGAACACGACGAACAACAACGTCGGCAACGGCGTCAAGTTCTACGTCTACACCTCCAACGACGGCGAGAACTGGGACCTCAAGACCGACGAGAACCCGGCGCCGATCAAGAGCGGCGACGGGGCCCGCCAGTTCAGGGTCGACATCCAGGGCGTCAAGTACATCCGCCTTTACGCAGACGCCAACGGCAGCAACGCCTCCGACCATGCCGAATGGGCCGACACCAAGCTGGTGCACGAGGGCTACAAGGACAACATCGTTAGGACGGTCGAAGACCTCGATGCGGAAATCATGTCCAAGTACACGGGCGGCCCCGTGCCCGAGGAACTGCAGCTGACGCTTCTGCAGCGCAACCTTATCGCTGCCGTTGGACAGTACGGGCTGCGCACATTCGTTGAGAAAAGCCCGGAAAACCGCACGATGCTGGAGTGGTTCCTGAACGACGAGAAGGCGCTGCGCCTGTGGACGATGGGAGGCACGCCCAACGGCTCGTACGTGAACGCGCTCCAGGTGCTTAGCAACCTTTACGCGGCGCACAAGGACGACCTGCAAGACGACACGGTCGCTCACGGCGTGCGCAACGGCGACCTGAACCTGAACATGATGCTGGCGCTTTCGCTCGCGCATGCGGTTCCGATCAATCTGTGGATCTTCAACAACCAGACCTCGAACCCGGTCACTCGCTACGAGATCTTCAAGAGCATGTACGAGAACAACAAGCTGGGAAACCCCACGATGTTCGCGAACTTCACCGTTGAGGAGATGCGCTGGGTCATGACGGCGCAGATGGACGACGAGTCGATCTTGTGGCTTCGTGACTACACGTCGAAGTTCGGAGACGGGTTCCAGCTCAGCGCACGCTTCAATCCTTACAACTACATCACGTACAGGTTCGGCTACTCGTACGGCAATCCGAGGTATTACGCACCCGAGAACTACGACATGTGGGACAAGAAGTACAACCTGTCCGCCTACGACATCACATACAAGTCCGGCTACCCGAAGCTCTGGATCGTGTTCGAAGAGGGTTCCGTGTGCGGCGGCCTTTCCAAGACGGGTTCGAACATCCAGTGCGCATGGGGATACCCTGCCACTCCCGTCGGCCAACCTGGACACTGTGCATACATATATATGTACGATGCGGGCGGCGGCAAGAATGCCTGGCAGCTGACCAACAGCATCGTCGCCAACGGCTGGGCGAACACCACGCCCACGCTCATGCCTTACGGGTGGGGTTCGGGCGGCGCGAACGTGACCAACAACGGCACCATCCAGTCCGCCTCATACATGTTCCTGTCGCAGGAGGCCCAGAACGAGTACGACAAGTTCGAGAAGGCCAACATGCTGATGCTCATGGCGAAGGTCTACCGCAACGACTGGGACGCGCTGGTTCAGATCTACAACGACGCTTACGACCAGGAGCATATCAACCTGGATGCGTGGAACGGCCTGATCAACATCGCGCTGGACGAGCGCACCGGATCCACTCAGGAGCAGCTGTACGACCTTGCCGTCCAATGCACCAACGACATGAAGTACCATCCGCTGCCCATGTACGACCTCACGCGCCGCATAGGAGCCAAGATCACCGACCCTGCCATCAAGGCGAAGTTCATGATGCTGGTGCAGTCAACGCTGCAGACCGCCTCCCGCGCGAACAGCTCGCAGTCCATCCAGGCCAAGGAGGTCAACGCCGTTGCGAACGCGCTGCTCGGTTATGTGGACAACCGCGTGGCCACCTTCTCGTTCGATGGGGCGGACGCGAATAAGATCGTTCTGGCTAAGTCGTTCCAGGGTTCGGGGGTGGCTTGGGAATACAGCCTTGATGGGGGAAGCACGTGGGTCGACGTGCACGAAGACTCGGTCACGCTCGCGTCTCAGCAGATCGCGAGCATCACCGCCGCGAACGACATCAAGGTGCATGTCATCGGCACGCCCCGTCAGGGGAACATCTTCACCATCGACATCACGCAGCCGTCGCTTTCCACGGCAGGGTTTTCGCCAAACGACGAGGAGAACCGCTTCTACGGCACGACGAGCCTGACGGAGTACTACATCAGCGAAGACATCAGGGAGGAAGCGGATGCGAAGGTAGTGCCTGCTGATGCGACGTGGACCTCGTTCTCCGTGGCGCCCAACCTCGAGGGCAACAAGCGCCTGTTCGTCCGCAACCGCGCCACGGGAACGCAGATGGCAACGAACTACGTCTGGTATACCTATCACGAAGAAGTCCTTATCGTGGATCGCAGCTACATCAAGCCCGAGCATTTGACGATCGCGGAGGCGCACGGCGGAGCGGCAGCAGGCACGCCGGCGAACATACTCGATGGCAACGCAAACACGTACTGGCTGACGGGCAAGACCGGGATGCCCCATTACGTCACCATCGGCCTGGACGAGCCGAGGTTCATCTCGGGCCTCGACTTCCTTCCCAAGCGCCTGAACTCTACGATAAACGTACCCTACGGGCTGGTTCAGCAGTTCTCGATCTCCGTGAGCATGGACCTCACGAACTGGACCGATGTCGTCGCGAACGGAAGCACCGCGAAGACGGGCGCAGGGCTTCACGCCGAAACGTTCACGCCGGTTCAGGCGAAATATGTCAGGCTCACCTTCAAGACCGCGGAAAGCATGAACAACCTTCCCTTGGGGGCCAAGGGTTTGGTTTCGACTGCGGACGTCAAGCTTTACGAGGACCTGGCAACTGATCCCACGCCTAGGGCGAAGGTGCGTTACGACATCTCAAGCAGGACGAACGAAGACGTCGTGGCCGAGCTGGTCAATCCCACCAGGCCTATAACTGTGACGAACACGGAAAACGGCGCCATCACGCACACGTTCACCGAGAACGGCAGCTTCACATTCCAGTTCGTCGACGAAAACGGCAACCCGGGTTCTGCCGAGGCGTCGGTTAGTTGGATCGACAAGACCGCGCCCGAAATGAACGTTTCCTTCAGCACGACGGAGCCTACCAACAACGACGTGGTCGCCACGATGGCGTTCACCGAGCCCGTGACCATCATCTCCGACGGCGTCAACGTTCTCAACAGCGACGGCTCGGCTTATGACGGCACGTTGATTTCCAACCTCAACGACCCCAAGAACATCACGTTCGTCGACAACGACTCGATCGACATCGAGTTCGTAGACGAAGTGGGCAACGTGGGCCACAGGACGGTGGTTGTCGACTGGATCGACCGCGAGGAGCCAACCGGCACGGTAACCTACAGCACCACCGACATCACCGACCAGCCCGTCGTTGCGACGGTGGAGCCGGACAAGGAGGGCGTGACCGTCACGAGCGAAGGCGGGGCGACGCACACGTTCGATGCCAATGGCGACTTCACCTTCGAGCTGTGTGACGCCGCTGGCAACACGGGCACGGCCACCGCCAACGTGTACTGGATCAAGCACACCCCGAAAGTCGAAGTGAGCTTCTCGCCAGCAGCGGGCACGATGACGAAGGACCCGGTCGACGTGGAGATCAAGCTTCCCGACGGCTACCGCATCATGAACAACGACGGCAAGAACACGTACACGTTCGCGGAAAGCGGAGAGTTCGCCTTCCAGTACCTCGACCCTGACGGCATGCAGGGCAGCTATCCCGTCGTCGTGGACTGGATCGACCACGAGGCGCCCAAGGCCACCATCACGTACGACAAGCCGACGGCAACCAACCAGTCCGTCGTTGCGACGCTTACGCTTGAGGACCCGTCCGGGCCTGTGACCGTCACCAGCCAGGGCGGCGCAACCCACACCTTTGCCGACAACGGCGAGTTCGACTTCGAATTCGAGGACGCCCTCGGGAACAAGGGCTCCGCCACGGCCAAGGTCGACTGGATAGACAGGATTCCTCCCACCGCGTCGCTCGTTTACAACAAGGACGAGACCACCGGCAAGGTGATCGTGC
The DNA here is from genome assembly GCA_902497215.1 of uncultured Eggerthellaceae bacterium. The sequence continues at coordinate 5,249 of CABVEH010000022.1, forward strand.
ACGTGGTCGACCCCAGCGAGGAGATAACCTTCGCAGTGGGCGACGGCACCTATGAATTTTCTGCCAACGGAGACTACGAGATCCTGTTCTACGACAAGGCCGGGAACGAAGGGATGCTGATCGCGCACGTCGACTCGGTCACCGAGCCCGTGGACCCCGGCCCCGACGAGCCCGATCCGCTGCCGCCCAGCGTCGTGATCTTGTCTCTGGCGTTCGGGGACGACTCGCAGAAGTCCGTTGAATGGAACAGGACGGACGAAGACCACTTCTATGGCCGCATGGAGGTGCTGCGTTCGAAGATGCCTACCAAGGCCGAGGACTTCAAGCTCGCGGTTCCCAACGGCGTCGTCATTCGTTCGATATCCAAGCAGGTGCAGGCGTATGCCCTTGCGCATCCGCTTGAGGCGTTCTATGGCGCGCTTTCGTCGGAAGACGACTACGGCGTTGCGGTCGCACGCGACGCCGCCTCAGCCTTCGCGGCAGCACGCGAAGGGTCGCAGTCCGATATTTGGGACATCGTATTGGGCCATACTTCTGACCCCAACTTGCAGAAGATTTATACGCTGGAAGTGGTTCCGGTTGAGGAAGGCGAACCCACGCCGACGCCCAATCCAGATCCAACACCGACCCCGACGCCTACGCCCAACCCGAGTCCCAATCCTGGGCCTTCGCCTGTTCCGGGCACTCCGTCCGTCCCGACGGCCAACAACAACCTTGGAAGCACTACCGGGCTTGCGAACACCGGAGACAACGCCATGGATGGCGTCGTCGCGCTAGGCATTCTGGGCGCCTGCTTCGGCGTGCTCTCGCTGGTTGTCGGCCTCGTCGCCCGCTCCCGCCGCGCATAACAGCGTGTCAGGGGACGTTCACTTTTGACACATCGACGACGTGCTTGTCGGTGGGTGAACAGGGGACGGTCAAGCGTTCCACGTGCAAGCAAAAAGGTGAAAATTGGCAAAAAATCGCCGGTTCCGGTCAATTTACGAGGTCAAAAAGAGAAGCGGGCTGCATTTTTGAATACCGAAACCACAGACTCGTTGCAAAGCCCCAGTTCAGAGACTTGAGGGGTTTTGCGCAACCATAGAACATGCAAGCAGATTGACCGAAACTGGCGATTTCTTGCCAAATTTCCTTCGGTTTTCTGCACGACGGCCTCTCAGATGCCAAATTCGTCGCGACCGACATGCTTCCGTTATCGCCGAATGTGTCAAAAGCGAACGTCCCCTGGCACGCCCGAACGTTGCAAAAATGCCCTCTGACCTGGTATAATCCGCATTAACTATGTTGTTTTGCGGTCGAGGGGCGAAGGGGATTCCGCAAATGACGGCAAGGGCGTTCACAACAAGGGTGAAGGGCGGCATGCGCGCAGTCGCGTCGGTCGTCGTTGCTGCGGCGCTCGTCATGCCCGCGTTCCCTCTCTCCCAGCTGGCCCCCGCCTACGCCGACACAGTCGAAGTCGCCGACCAGCAAGCCGTCACGGACCAGCAAGCCACTACTACTGGCTCTTCACCACAAGGCGCTTCCGAAATCTCCACGGCGCATCCCGACCAGATATACGCGGAGCTCGCCCTGGACGGAAGCACCATCGACGCCTACGACAACGTCACTGCCGGAAGCGACGCCCTGTCTTCGACGGAAAGCATGGACCTGGCCAGCCTTCCCAAAACCGACGAAGAGAAGCAGGCCATACTCGACGGCTACCTTGCCGACGGCACGATCTCCGAAGAAGACCTGAACGACGAATTCATCGTCGAATCCCTCACTGGCGAATACATGGAAGCCGACCAGGCCGATCCGGCCGAGAAATGCGCGAACGAGCAAGAAGGCTTCGAAGATGCCATGCGCGCAGACGAAGAGCGCCAGGCGGAAGCCGAGCGCCAAGCAGCCGAGGCGGTTGCACAGAGCAAGACCTTCACCGAGGAAGAAGTCGAGGCCGCGCAGAAGGAAGCCAAGGAGGCGGAAGAGGCCTCGGTGGTCCATGACCCCACGCTGTCGTCGGAAGACGTGATCGTCAGACAGCCCGGCGAACAAGGGCCGCTATACCCTGCAGCCATCGCTTCCGCCAACGCCGCGCCCCGTGCTAGAAGCCTCAGCGCGCAAAACCTTCAGGCCCGAAGCGGCTCGTATTCCACCGATGTGGTGCTGAAGGACATAAAGTCTGTTCTCCTGTACGACGAGTATGGACAGGCGCAGACGCAACAGATCTTCTTCAACTACCTCAAGAACTACCCTGAGCGGCACACTGCCTACGTTCAGATGGTCAACATGCCATCGTTCTACAGTCCTTTGCTTTCTGTAGACCTAAGGGATGGTTGCATATACCTCACCTTGCAGTTGCCTGTCGGCGCTGGTGAGGAACCGAAAACCTTCGAGGTGCTGTATACGAAAGGCGCCGACGGGGAAGGCTGGGTGAAGGTGATCTCGGGCCAGCCGACCTCGAACGACGCCACCATGATGGCGAACATCGCAAGCACATCAGGTTACGACGCCAGCCGCGAGCAAGCCTATCGCAACGCCTACAAGCTAGCTCCCTACGCGTCCTATGAAGACATCGTGAAGTCAGGCAATGCCATCCCCACGACTAGCGGGCTTTACAGCAAGACCATCCAGGAACTCTGGCCCGTGCATGCCGACCAAGGCATGAAGGTCAGCATGCTCGAAGGCGAAGAAGAGGACATCGTTCGCAATGTCGTATACTTCTCGGACGGCACGTCCGAAACCACCCACGTGCAGTTCCTGGGAACCAGTTCGCTCACGGCCTCGTACACGATGGGCGATGCGGGCATCCTCTACCAGCCCGACTTCTGGACGCTCGGCGAGGGCGCGCAACCCGGCATAGACCGCATGGCAGCATTCATCCGGTCGAAGACCTACAACAACTACTTCGCCCCGTTCAACTCAAGCGTGAAGATGCATCGCACCGTGCGCGACTATTTCGATCGCAACATCCACGAAAAGGCCGAGGAGGTGGCAGCGAACCTGCTCACCAATATTCCTACCTGGAATCCGATGTACTCGGAGTCCGCGCTGTGGAACTACTACATGAATCAAGCCGAGAACGCCAAGCCCACGGACAATTGGCAATCGCATGCAGTAGAGCTGAAGATGTTCAACCTGTTGTTCCTGTACAACTATTGGGACAGATTCTTGAACTTCGGCATTGGCGGCAGCGAAGAAACAGGGTATCAGAACGACGCGAACGCGTTCCTTGTCGTGGCCTTCCGCGGTGGTGTGGTGAAACCGGGGCTCTCATTGGTGAACATGACCTATGACGTGCGATCGGATTCCATGACTTCGTACGCTTGGGTTCGCCTGCTCTCGAACACGGTGGTCTACAACAGGCTGAGGCCTTTCTCCGGAATCGGCGACGTTCCCACCCTGGTCAAGACGCTCGTCATGCGCACGTCCGACTATAACGACGTTGCTAACTGGTTCGCCGACTACATGTCAACCATCGCGTTCTATCACGAATACAAGCCGCCTGTGATCGATGGTCATCCCGAAACAGAACAACTTTACTGGCGTGGTTGGGACCAGGCGTCGCGGCGCTATCCCGACTACCTTCCCATCTGGCTCACCATGGAACCCGGCGCTATGTACATGGGCTCAACTTCCATGCTCTTTGCTTGCGGTTCAACCTACATTTACACCGCTCCTGCCAATTTCAAGTTCAATGATGCATTCCGAGCGACCTTCAAGGCAAGACTGGACAACATCTTCCCCCACGCTGCCAAGTACTCGTCGACGGTGGCGACCATCGTGGGCAAGGAGCGCGTGAACACCACCATCGTCCTTACGCTGGACAACATGACCTCTCGATACGATTCCGCCAACGGCTCCTCCCAGAACGTCTTCTACGAGAGCCACGGGCTGTGGGGCAAGTTCTACACCGAAGACCCTTGGCAGAAGAACTTCTTCGACGTAAGCGAACTCTACGACACTACGGGCGGACAGGGTGCGGCGGCTGCAACGATCAATTCGACTCCTACCAAGAAGCGCATCCTGTTCCTCGCCTACACATCGCTTTCATGCGGTTGGTCGTATTACTGGTCGCATGAGTTCGCACACGCCTTGGACAACGACGTCTTCCTTGGTGGCGATCGTCGCGACGGAGCCTCCAACGAGGACTTCACCGACGGCCTTCTTACCCAGGGCCATGGGTCGCTCTCGCCGATTCTCAATCTTTGTTACGACTACAACACCTCGTCCGACATCATGTCGAACTACACCCGGGACCGCATCTATGGGAAAGACCAGTCGGACGACTTCTACAAGAAGGTGTACGAGACGCTGGACGTTTTGGATTACGCTGCGCTTCAAGCATTTCTGCGGCTCGACAAGGACGAGCAGAACGCCGTGGCATCGCAGGCGTGGTTCAGCGGGCAGAACGGTACCAGCCCCTTGGATTCCGGTGCCAACGCCGTCGCACTTTGCTCCAGAAGCAAAGTGCTTGACGGCTACGATGGCACCACCGCCACCATGCCGGTGAACGAATCTGCGTTCAACGACGGCTCGAAGAAGTTCGAGACCATCGAAGAGGTCTACGACAATCAGCTGTTCCTGCGCGGAGGCATTCCCGACGGCGGCAGCATCACCTGGCAACGGCAGATATACGTCAGCGAGGACAACCGCGGCGTCTGGTGGTTCCCGGTGCATGCCAACACCTTCTACCCCGACTCGCGTTCCTTCAAGGTGATGATGTACCGCATGATGGGCCGCGAGGGATACGACGCGTTCGCGACCTACGGAAGCGCCGGCGGCAACGACCTTCAGAAGCTCAAGCAGATCACGGGTTGCTCTTCCTACAAGGAATGGCAGATGCAGACATGGAGCGGCATCGAGGCCAAGAAGGGCAGCCTTGCCTATGCCGACTTCGACGACCTGGTGGACAAGTTCGAGGTGGCCCTGAAGTCCGATGCCAGCATGAACGACCGCAACCTGGGGTCCATGTCTTCGCTGCGAATCCGCATGTTCTACATGATGAAGCGCGTGACCGACGACTTCCGCTACGGAATCTACGAGAACCCGAAGCCCGTCACCCATGTCAGCACGCTGAGCGATCTGCTGAAGATCGCGGACAACCCGCAAGGCAACTACGTCCTCGACAACGACATCGACGCCAGCAGCGTTCAGTTCGAGGCAGGCGGAGCGCTGCTCGACGGCGTCTTCTACGGCAAGCTCGACGGGCAGGGCCATAAGATTTCCGTGAAGGACAGCCCGCTCGGTGGTCTTTTCGCTGGCGCGCGCCATGCTTACATCAAGGACCTTACGCTTGAAGGCGTTGCTTCCGACGCCGTGTCTCCCACCATCGTCAATTGCGAGCTGGAGAACGTAAGCTACATACGGTTCGAGCGCAACATATGGTCGGTCGACGACCTCGTCGGCATGAACGACGACCTGAAGCTCGGCGTGAACAAGTTCCACCTCAGAGCCGACCTCGACCTTGCCGAGTGGTCCTCTGCGAATGCTGCAGCCGAAACGAAGAAGCTTTCCGTGATAACGCAACTGATGAGCGGAACCCAGGTAGACCCCAAGGTGTTCGACGGCCACGGGCACACGATAACCGGACTTGATGGGGCGTCGCTGTTCGACCGCGTGTGCTTTGCCGAAATCCGCGACCTCGCCATTACGAATTCGAAGAACCTTCAGGACGCCGCTAGCGTATCGTTCGTGTCGCTGATTGCGTCAAGGTCGTACATGTCGAAGTTCTCAGACATCTTCTTCAGCAACGTTTTGCTTAGCGGCAGGTCTCAGATCGGATTCGTTTCCGGCGATGATGGCTTTGCAAATGTCGCGGGGAAAGACACGCGAGATGGTGGCT
>CABVEH010000023.1 GCA_902497215.1 uncultured Eggerthellaceae bacterium
CGAGATTGGCCCCATCGGGGTGACAGTGCTCGGGTCATTTGTCACATTGCGCCGTTGCTTTTCGTTTCAGACACCTGTCGGCGTAATGTGACAAATGACCTGAGCACTGTCACCCCGACACCTATCGTCATCCACGCGCTATAATCATGGCAACGTTCCGGCTGGGCCTTTGGCAAGCGCAGCCTCGAGGAAGGCAAGGTGCATGAAGAACTAGCGATGCCCATAAGGGCACAACGAAACGACCTGCACGAACCAGGTCGCGTCGCGCCGTGCCGCATCGCTATGCACAAGCTTGTCCCGTTCTGCCTTCGTTAGCCGTGCCAACAGAACACATCTAATGGCACATGAAAACAAGTTGATGTTCCCCTTGCTGCATGCTTTTCCGGCTAGTCGTGCCATTTGATGTGTTCTATTGGCACGCCGGCAGCCCGACGCGGCCTCCAACTTCAGGAAGACGCATGAACCCATCCACCAACCTTGCCCTCAACCATGTGGGCTATACCTACCCGGGAGCCGCGCATCCGGCCGTGCGCGACGTTAGCGCTGCCTTTCCCGCCGGCTGGACTGGCATCGTAGGCGACAACGGCTGCGGAAAGACCACCCTTGCCATGATCGCCGTCGGTCTCCTCGACCCGGACGAAGGCTCGGTGACGCCTCGGCTCTTCGGGGAATACTGCCGCCAGGACTCGTCTGCGGAGCCGGACGCCCTTTACGACTTCGCTTGCGACTGGGACCGCAATGCCGTACGTCTGCGGCAGCTTCTGAGCATAGGCGACGACTGGCCGTGGCGTTACAACCAGCTTTCCGGCGGCCAGCAGAAGCGGCTGCAGGTGGCTTGCTGCCTGTGGCGCCGTCCCGACCTGCTGGTGATGGACGAACCCACCAACGACCTCGACGCTCAGAGCCGCGCCGCCATCTGCCGCGCCCTCGACGAGTTCAAAGGCATCGGCCTCCTCATCTCGCACGACCGCCAGCTTCTGGACGACTTAGTAAGCCAGTGCCTCGTCTTCGAGAACGGTGCGGCCACCATGCGGCCCGGCGGCTATACGAAGGCTATGGAACAGGCCGGTCTGGAGGCCACGGCGGCAAGGCACGCCCGCGATCAGGCGCGCAAGGAGGCGGCCAGAATCCAAGACGAGGCTCGGCGCTGCAACGAAGAAGCCCAGCGTTCGAAGAGCCGCCTGAGCGCACGCGACGTGGGCAAGCACGACGGCAGCATGCGCGACAAGCTGGGCCGAGCCAAGGTTAGCGGCAAGGACGGGGTGGCGGGAAGGGCGTCTTCCGCCATGTCCAGTCGGCTGGCAGCGGCCCAGGCCAAGCTGGAAGCAAGCCCCGCGCCGAAGCGCTACGACTACCGCTTCGAAGCCATCGGCGTGCCTGCGGCTTCGAAGACGGCGTGCCACATCAAGGAGACAGTGCTGGCCTACGGAAGCGCCGAAGGCGCGTCCGCGTTCGCGCTGTCCGCTCCCGAACTTTGGGTGTCGCCGACCGACCATGTGGGAATCACGGGCCCGAACGGCTCAGGCAAGAGCACTCTGCTCCGCCATGCGCTAGCCCGCATTCCAGAGGGCGTGCGCGTCGCCTACGTTCCGCAGGACGTGAGCGAAGCCCGGCGCAGCGAGGCCCTTCGCAAGCTACGCGAATACGGGCAGGCCGACATGGGCCAGGTGCTTTCCCACGTCGCGCGCCTGAACTCCGACCCGAAGCGCATCATTGACGGGGAAGACGTAAGCCCTGGCGAGATGCGCAAGCTGATCCTGGCCGAACTTCTGCTGGAAGACCCCAACGTGCTGGTGCTGGACGAGCCGACGAACCATCTCGACGTCGGTTCAATCGAAGCGCTGCAAGGGCTTGTTCGCTCGTTTGCGGGCGCGGTGCTGCTGGTGTCCCACGACATGCGCCTGGTCGGCGAGAGCTGCACAGTGCGCTGGATGCTGGAGGAAATTGTTCCAGGCAGGTTCTCCGTGCACACTGAATAGGAGCAAAGCGTGTGTCAGGGGACGTTCACTTTTGACACGCCATGGCGTGTCAAAAGTGAACGTCCCCTGACACACAATACTCTGCGCATTGCCGCACTTAAGCCCCTTCGCTACCCTGCGCATTGACGCAGTTGAGAGGCGATGAAGCCGGGCCATCCGCTGCCGCCTTCGCATTCGCTGGGTCGTCCGCGCTAGTCCTTTTCCGCAGCATCCGGCACGTTTTCTACCGCATCCAGCAGCTCCTCGCGCGAATTGATGTCCATCTTGCGGTAGATGTTGTACACGTGGCTTTTGACGGTATGGCCCGAGATGCACAGCTTTCCTTGGATGTGCTCGATTCCGCGGCCTTTCGCAAGCAGCATGAACACCTCGGTCTCGCGGGCGGACAATCCGTACTCGCGCGCCACCGTCTCGCAACGCGTTCTCCAACGCCCGTGCTCGGGGACCGATGCGGCGTCCTTGGCGTCCTTTCGCCCGGCAACGGCGCCGTTGCGATCCACTGGGCCGATGCCGAACAGCGTCACCATGATCGCCAGCACGACCACCAGGGCGAGCGCAGCGGCCGACAACATGGAGTAGTTCATCACGCCCGATGACGTTGCAACCACCCCGATAACATGCCCGACCATAAGTCCGGCGAACAGGCAAGCCTGCAAGGTGCACGCAAGTTGCAGGCGCGAGGCCTTGTGCCGCTCGGCCAAGAAAAGCATCAGGTACACGCCGGTGACCTCGAACAATGCGAAGCAGGCGAATACCAGCATGTTGCATACCGTTGCAGGCATGCCTTGAAGGAACGACATCGGGATGAGCGCGATTATGAGCACAGGAAACAGGATCTGGAAGGCCCCGTTCTGCTGCACGCGGTCGGGGGCAAGCCGCAGGCATAAGACGGCTGCGATTACGCCCAGCAGTATGGCACAGGCCATGCCGCTGTAAAGCGGGGCGCCGCCCTGGATCTGCGTGGTCAACCCTATCCCCAGCCCCAGCACAACCCCATAGGCGACGGTCATCGCCCTGAAGGAGAACGTGAGCTTGATGCTTTCCAGCGACTGCTTTCGTGGGACGAACGGTGCGGGCACCAATGCGTTGCTGTGCTCGAGCATGACAACGATCGCCAGGCTGCAGAGCGGGCCTATGCTTAGCAGCGCGATGTTGAACGGGAACAGCAGCATGTTCATCACCAGGTACATGCAGGCTCCAAGCGCCACCGCTCCTGCGAGCGCCATCACCATCTCCCTGCGCGTCATGGAACCCATCAGCTCAACCCATGGCATGAACAGGCACGTAAGCCCCACACCGGCCAACCCCCACGCGACGCAGTCGAAAGCCAGCGGCATCGGCGTTCCGGTGGAGTTGTATATCAGCGACGAGACGATGGCGACGAACGAGAACATGAACACCCCGGCCCGTTGCAAGCGAACCCCACGCTGCGTGGAAAGGAAGTCTATTGCAAGCGCCATTCCGGCGCACATCACGACGCAGCCGGTCAAGAAAGCTATCCTCAGAAAGAAGTGGTACCAAAGCACCTCGATGTCGCCGTCCATGAACGAGTTGCGCATGAGCATCGTGAACAGGCATGCCCAGTAAAGCGAAAAGCCGCAGACCGTTGTGAACACGAGGGGGGAATTGACGCCCTGAACTGGCTCAACTGGCTCGCTCATGCTTTTTTCCATAGTCCTCACCTACGCGCTCCTAACCGAAAAAGCCTATCCATGTTCCGCGTTTTCAGCGTCTGGGCCGATGGCGGCCAGCTGGTTGGATGGGTAGCTTCTGACCAAGGTTAGCGGATGGCTTCGCTCCTGCGCAAGAGGGAGGCGTAACGGTCAGCCGCTTCTATTCGATGGAACGGAGGAAGGGAATGAGCGAGAAGTATCGGACAATCGAACACGAGAAACCGTTCAAGTACGACGAAGGCGACTACCATGTGACTCGTGGTTGCGCCTGGACGGGCCCAGGGTGCCACATGGGCTGCGGCGTCATCATGTACACCGACCAGGAAGGCAACTTCGTTAAGTGCGAAGGCGACCCCGAGGACCCGTGGACGAACGGCCGCCTGTGCATGCGCTGCCTTGACGCGCCAGAGGTCACCAACCACAAGGACCGCCTGCTGTATCCCATGAAGCGCGCTCGCGAGGACCGCGGGAAGGACAAGTGGGAGCGCATCACCTGGGATGAAGCCTACGACCTCATCACCGAGAAGTTCATGGACATAAAAGAGAAGTACGGCGCCGAGTCGGTCGTGTTCGCCCAGGGCACCGGCCGCGACATTGCGGCTTACATCACGCGCTTGGCATGGTCGTTCGGTTCGCCGAACTACACCGGCTTCCTGTCCGGGCAGGCCTGTTACCTTCCGCGCATCGCCGGCATGGCCGCCACGACTGGTGCGCCGTGGATCCCGGACTGTGCGCAGCAGTTCCCCGAGCGCTACGACCATCCCGACTACGAGGTCCCCGAGGTCATGTTCATCTGGGGCAACTATCCGCTGAAGTCGAACCTCGAGGGCTTCTACGGCCATTGGGTGATCGACCTGATGAAGCGCGGCATGAAGATCGTAACCGTCGACCCCAAAGTCACATGGCTGGCCACCAAGTCCGAACTGCACCTGCGCGTGCGTCCTGGCACCGACGCCGCTTTGGCTCTCGGCATGATCAACATCATCATCAACGAAGACCTGTACGACCATGACTTCGTGTCTCGTTGGTGCTACGGCTTCGACGAGCTGAAAGAGCGTGCCGCCGAGTTCCCGGTGGAGAAGGTCTCCGAGATCACGTGGGTGCCCGAGGACAAGATCATTGCCGCGGCCCGCATGCTGGGCAAGGCGAAGAACTCGACGCTTCAGTGGGGCGTTGCCGTGGACATGACGCGCGAGGCGATGCCCGCAGGTCAGGCGATCCTGGCCTTGTGGGAGATCACCGGCAACATGGAACGCCCCGGCGGCATGGTCGTTGCGCCTGAAATTCTCTCGGTTGCAGGCGGGTGGGGACGCGATCTGCTTGGTCCCGAGCAGGAAGTCAAGCGCATCGGCATCAAGGACTATCCGCTGTACAACTTCGGGTTCGCCGTGTCCCAGCCTGACGAGACGGTGAAGGCCATCGAGACCGGCGAACCCTACGAGATCCATGGCGCATGGCTGCAGACTACGAACCCGTTGGCTTGCATGGGTGCAGACCCGCAGCGTTTGTACAAAGCCCTCAACAAGCTCGACTTCATCGTGGTAGTCGACCTCTTCAAGACCCCGACGATTGCGGCATTGGCCGACGTGGTGCTCCCTGCCCAGACCTTCTCCGAGCGCAACGGGCTTGCCTTCATATCGGGCGCGCAACGAGGCTCCACCATCAACAAGGTAACCAAGGTGGGCGACACGAAGTCCGACATGGAGATCAACCTCGAGCTTGGCAAGCGTTGGAATCCCGAGGCGTGGCCGTGGGACAACGTCGACGACATGTTCACCGACATGCTCGAGCCTACCGGAATGGGCTTCGAGGAGCTGCAGAAGGTCGCACCCGCGTATCAGCCCATAGAGTACTACCGCTACGAGAAGGGGATGCTGCGTCCTGACGGACAGGTAGGGTTCAACACCCCCACTGGCCGCATAGAGCTTTGGAGCAACTTCTACAGCCGCGCCGGCCTGGACCCGCTGCCTTACTTCGAGGAGCCCGAGCCCGGTCCTGGCTCTACCCCCGAACTCATGGACGAGTATCCGCTTGTTATGACGTCCGGCGCGCGTTTCTGGGGAATGTTCCATTCCGAGCATAGGCAGATCGAGCGCATGCGCCACTATCGCCCGTGGCCGCTCATGGAGATCCATCCGGACACCGCCGAGAAGTACGGCATCAAGGACGGCGACTGGGTGTGGATGGAAGGTCCGCTGGGCCGCGCCAAGCGCAAGGCCAAGCTCACCCCGATCATGGACCGTCGCATGGTGTCGTGCGATCACGGATGGTGGTTCCCCGAAGGCGACCCCGAGAAGCTTTACGACGTGTTCGACCTGAACATCAACAACACGCTGCCGTGGATTCCCGGCAAGAGCGGCTTTGGCTCGAACTACAAGAGCTCCATATGCAAGATCTACAAGGTTGAGGAGGAGAAGTAACCATGGCGAAGTATGGATTGATGATCGATGCACAGTGGTGCTCGGGTTGCCATAGCTGCGAGATTGCCTGCCAGATGGAGCATGGCTATCCGGTGGGCCAGACCGGCGTGAAGGTCGTGAAGATCGGGCCTTGGGTCATTGGCGACGAGGCCGAGGAGAACTGGCAGTTCTCGTACCTTCCCATTCCGACCAAGCAATGCGACACCTGTGCCGCGCGTCGCGGCCAGGGCAAAGAACCCAGCTGCGTGCAACATTGCCAGTCCCAGTGCATCAAGTTCGGAAAGGTGGACGAACTGGCGGCAGAGATGGACGAGAAGCAGCAGACCCTGTTCGTGGTTGGCTAGGGACGGAAAACCTGTATTGATACCGGCGCCTCGCTTTCGGGCGGGGCGCATGCTAAGGAGGCAATCAGATGCATTCGCGAAAGTACTACATCGTGTACGGACTCTTCTTCTCGTTATTCGTGGCTGCGGTGCTGTGTCTGTGCCTGACCATTTCGCAAGGCATGCCGCATATAGACCCCGCGTTCTACGGCATGAGCTTTCTCGTTGCCTTCGTGACGTCGTTCGTGGTGACGGCCTTGATTCCCCTAGGCAAGGTCGCCGCCGCGTGCGCCGTCTATTACGATGCAAAGCCGGGCAGCGTGGCATTCCGCCTCATCCAGAACGTTTTCTTCAGCACGCTCATCATGTTCTTCCTGGGCATCGTCATGACTGCCTTCATGACCGGAATCGGCGAAACCCAGGCCCTTTCCACCATGACGGGCGAGATGATGGCGGTGAACCTGTTCGACAGGTTCGTGGGACTGTGCATGCAGTTCTGGCCTGTGATCGTCATAGTGGCGCTGCTTTGCGATCCTGCGGCCGGCGGTTTGGCCGGTCTCATCGTGAAGGAAGACCCCGCGAAGACGGCCTCGCCTCAAGGTGTGCCGGAGTCCGCAGGCAAGGACGTCGGCATGGGCGCCGCGTAAGAAGGCATGGCTGCAAACAACGACATTCAGACCTTGGCAGGGTGCGCACGAGGGTGCGTGCCCTGCCGCGGCATCGCGTGCGAAAGACACGGCGCAACGGGCTTCGTTGCGACGGGGTCCGCAGGCTTTGATGACACGGTGCAGGAAACAGTGGATGCCGTTTCCGGAGCCACGTGGGGCACGCGCAACAGGATCATGGAAAACCTGTTTCATCAAGACATGGCCGACCACGGCGACGCCATGCCGTCTTATCGTCCCCCAGGCGAGTAGTGGCCTAGCGGACATCTCTTATCCTTTTCTTGCAACGCTTTTTGATTCCGTGCTCGCATAGAGCTCTACCGGAATCGACATGCCGATGCCCTCGGTAGCGCCGTTCAGGCCCCATTCGGTTCGCAGACGATGAAAAAACGTTAAACAAGCGGCGGCTGCGTATACAATTAGCGCACCGAATCGCGCGAGGGCGCTTCGTGGCCAATGCGTTTGCAGCAGTGCGTTTCTGCAGCATGTCTGCCTGCACAAAGGTGCCCTGGGCCCTTGCCGAACCGTTCGTTTGCCTAGCGGTGGAAGAGGGTGAGAAGGCCCGTGGTAAACAAGCTTCGCCACAAGGAGTTCATCGGCTACCAGGTTTACACGACGCAGCGTGCGCTCGCGCGCAGTCTTGATTCCACCCTTTCCCCCTTCGGTCTCACCTCTGGTCAGTGGAACGCGTTGAACCAACTGAACGAATACGGCGACATGACCCAGAAGGAACTCTCGGTGATCCTCAGGAAGGAGCCTGCCACGGTCGCAAGGCTTATCGACAGGCTGGTTAAAAGGGGCCTGGTGAAACGCATTCCCCACCCCGAGGACAGGCGCGCGAACATCGTCGGCATAACGCCCGAGGCCGCAGAGCTCCTTGAAGAGGCCGAGCCTCACGTGGCCGACCAGGCCGACTTCATCGCCCAAGGCATTTCCGACGCCGACCTCAACGTGTTCTTCGACGTGCTCAACACCGTCCGCGAAAACGCTGTAAAGACCGTGGAAGACAACTAACCCTGACACACCCCACATCTGCCTCGCAGGGTCGCAGCATAGCTTCTTTTCGCAAATAAACCGCCCAAGGTCTTGTTAACAAACCGTTAACCATGCTATTATCGCCACAACAATAGTTGCATAGCTAATAATTGGAGTGCTAAGCAACTGCAAGAGGGAGAGAAAAAGCAGGAGAGAGAAGAAGGGGAGGATGAGGAGAATGTCTTTGAAGTTGAGCCGCCGCGATTTCATCAAGGCCAGTGCCGTCGCATCGGCATCGGCAATGGTGCTGGGCGCAGCAGACGTGGCGTTCGCCGAAGGACAGGCCGATGATGCCGCAGCTTCCGACGACGTGCAGGTCATTCCAAGCGCCTGCCGCCAGTGCTACGGCCGATGCGCGCTTTTCGGCACCGTGGAAAACGGGCGCCTGACGAAGCTCGAAGGCAACCCGGACCTGTTCAGCGAAGGGACCCTCTGCGGCCGCGCGTTCGCCATTCCGCAGGAGCTGTACAACCCCACGCGCGTGCGCTATCCGCAGCGCCGCGTGGGCGAGAAGGGCTCCGGGCAATGGAAGCGCATCACGTGGGAGGAGGCCTACCAGGAGGCAGCCGAGAAGTTCACGCAGATCGGCAACGAGTTCGGGTGGCACACCATCGCCCACCAGTACGGCACCGGCCGCGACATGCTGCAGTTCCAGGCAATCAACAAGCTGTGGCTCGAGCTGGGGTCCACCGCCACGTTCGGCGTGGGCAACCTCTGCTGGGTGGGAAGCTACTTCACCAGCCAGCGCCTTTACGGCGACGAGACCCAGTACACCGGCTGGGACGGCAACAACACCGACTGCATCCTGATCTGGTGTCGGCAGGAACGCAGCCGCGGCTACTACGACTGGCTCACCGTCAAGCGCGCGCAGGAGCGCGGCGCCCAGGTCATCTGCGTCGATCCGCGCTTTACCTGCACCGCGTCGAAGGCAGACCAGTGGCTGCCCATCCGTCCGGGCTCCGACATGGCGCTCGTGCTGGCCTTCATCAACCAGATCATCCAGTCCGAGAAATGCGCCACCGATTTCGCGCGCTACTACACCAACGCCCCGTTCTTCATCGACGAGAAGGACGAGAACGGCAACGGCACCGGCTACCAGCTGCGCCAGTCGATGATGCAGGAAGGCGGCAACGTCGAACTGTATCCCGCCTGGGATGAGGCGCACGACCAGCTGATCTTCTGGTCTGGCGACTGGCAGGACAAGAACGGCGTCGGCGGGGCGCGTGCGTTCCAGTGGCTCGATGCCGACGGCAACATCGTGGCCGATGCGGTGCCGGCGCTCACCACTCCCGACGGCAAGGGCCGCGAGATCAACGGCAAGACCTACCGCACGTCGTGGGACATCCTGGTGGAGCACGTGACGCCATGGACGATCGAACGCGCCGCCGAGTTCTGCGACCTTGACGCCGACCGCATCGAGAAGGCCATCAACACCTACATCGACGCCAGCCCGCACGCATGCTTCACGCGCGGCCAGAAGGTGGAGTTCTCCATCAACACCTCGGGCATCTCGCAGGCGTTCACCATCATGATGGCCCTCGCCGGCAACTTCGACACGAAGGGCGGACAGAACATCGGACGCGAGCCGGCGACCGGCTACGACTCGTTCATGTTCGACGTCGTCCCCAACCAGCAGGGACGCATGGGTGCGCGCCGCAAGCAGACGGCGATGAACATCAAGAAGCTGTCGGTATGCCAGAACACCGGCTACCAGACCATCCTGCAGGCCGACGACGCCACCGGCGAGCTGCGCGAAGTCACGCAGAACTCGGGCGGCCAGGTGATCTACGGCCAGCAGGGCGGCTTCGGCGCCGTCACCACCAAGGCCATGGCGCAGGGCGACCCGTTCCAAATCCACGGTTACTGGCAGCAGACCTCCGAGCCGATCCTGTCCATCGAGGACGGCAAGGAGATCATCGAGGGCCTGAAGAACCTCGACTTCTTCGTGAACGTCGACATCTTCATGACCCCTTCGGGCGAGCTGGCCGACATCATCCTGCCGGCCGCGCATCCCAACGAGGTCGACCGCGTCGAATGGGCGCATTCCGGCCACGGCTACC
This sequence comes from uncultured Eggerthellaceae bacterium, assembly GCA_902497215.1. The sequence continues at coordinate 10,156 of CABVEH010000023.1, forward strand.
CCACGAGCCACACCTACCTGATCCGTCAGCCTTTCCATGCGCCGCTTGGCGAGGCGAAGGACGACATGGACATCTGCTTCGAGTTTGCGAAGTACATGGACGTCGACATGTTCTGGAAGGACAAATACGAGTTCTTCGACTACATGGTGAAGGGCCCGGCCACGCTGCCGCCTCAGCTTTCGTGCTCAAGCTTCGAGGACTTCCGCAACCGCATCTCGGTCACGGGCGTCCAGATGACCGACGTGCGCGGCGGCAAGCCCAAGTACGAGACGGGCTTCATGCGCAAGACCAGCGACTTCCGCCCCGGCTTCAACACCATGTACCGCGGCAACAAGATGGGCTCGGTCTACCGCTTCCCCGGCACCACGCTTCCCGACGGCACCGTCATCCCGGCGCATCCGCAGTCTGACAACGGCAAGATGGAGCTGTGGAGCGAGGATCTGCTGCTTTACGGAAATGGCCCGCTGCCCATGTACATCGAGCCTCCCATCACGAAGGTTTCGCGCCCCGACCTGACCGACGAGTACCCCTACACGCTGATCACGGGCGGCCGAAGCCACGCGTTCTTCCACACCGAGTACCGCAACTCGCCGTGGATGCGCGAGGTCCACATGTTCCCGACCATGGACATCAACCCCGAAACCGCGGCTGAGCTGGGAATCGAGCAGGACGACTGGTGCTGGATCGAGACCTACGTCGA
>CABVEH010000024.1 GCA_902497215.1 uncultured Eggerthellaceae bacterium
TGACGAACTTGGCCTCGCCGAGCCACGCAACGAAGCCGATGATGATGGTCATCAGCAGGAACCACGTGGAGGCCTCGTTGAAGTACCACTCGCCCAGCGGCAAGCCAGTAAGGAACGCCGACCATCCGAAGATGTCGATTCCGAACTCGCCCCAGGGGATGAAGCCCAGGATCATGACGACGAAGGTGAACCCGAACACCACGAGGGTCCACTTCTGCTTGTTGGTGAGCGCCTCGCCGTGCTCGTACATCTCGCCAGGGACGTGCGTGGCAGCACCGCCGGGGCCGACGGCGACGTCCTTCGCGGCGGCCTCTTCCGGCGCCATCATGGTTCCGTCCGCCTTGACGCCATGGCGCGGATGCGCGCCGAAGTCGCTTTCCATGAGCGCCCACTCGGAGTCGGTCATGTACGACTTCGCGGGGTCGAAGCGCACCTTCCTCGCGTAGTTCCTGACGTAGAGGATGCCTATGGTCAGGCTGACCAGCCAGACGACGGCGCCCAGGCCTATGACCATGCCCTGGTTCACCTCGATGCCGGAGGAGGATATGGCGTCGATCGCCGTGCCGACGGCGAAGGGGTTCACCGTCGAGCCTATGACGCCGCATCCGGCGCCGACGAGCACCACGGCCACGCCGGTGAGGCTGTCGTAGCCGGCCGCCACCATGGCCGCCGCCACCAGCAGGCAGAACGGCACGGTTTCCTCCCACATGCCGTAGGTCGTGCCGCCGATGGAGAAGATGACCATGAGGATGGGGAACAGCCACGCCTCCTTGCCGCGCAGCTTCTTCATGAGCGCCCCGATGCCGGCGTCAAGCGCGCCGGTCTCGGCGACCACGCCCAGAAATCCGCCAAGCACGAGCACGAACAGGCAGACGGGAAGGGCGTCGGCGAAGCCTAGGATGGGAGCGGTGGTTATGTCGGCGATGGTCGCGCCTTCGACGCCTACCACCCCGCATGCGGCCATTATCATGGTGATGACGGCCAGCGCCACCAGGATGATCAGAAGTATCGAGAACGCCGACAGCGCCTCGCCCTTCTCCTTCTTGCCTTTCTTCTTTCCCATTCCTACCACCTGCCTAGTCGCGTGTCTTCCCTGCCTTCCCCCTCGTGTTCCTTCTGCTGTCCCCTAGTCGGTACTTTGGTCGGTGCTTTGGTCGGTGCTTTGGTCGGTGCTTTGGTCGGTGCTTTGGTCGGCGCCATGAGCCTACGCCCATGGCGCCTTCGGGCCTACGCCCAAGTGATTACGGTCCCGGTCTCGCCCCGCAGGCCCTCGGCCGCCTTCTCCAGCGACGTGATCAGGGCCTTGCCGTTCGGGTACTGGTTGAGGTATTCGATGCATGCGAGGACCTTCGGGAGCATCGAGCCCGGCGCGAACTGGCCCTGCTCGATGAACGCCCGCGCCTCGGACACCGTCATGTGGTCGATGTTCTGCTGGTCGGGCTTGCCGAAGTTGATCGCCACCTTCTCGACGGCCGTCAGAATGACCAGCATGTCGGCCTTGAAGTCGGCGGCCAGCTTGGCGCTGGTGCGGTCCTTGTCGATGACGGCGGGCACGCCGCCGCCTCCGGCTGCGATCACGATGTAGCCGTCGTCCATGAGGTCCTTTATCGCGTCGAGCTCGACGATGCGCTGGGGCCTCGGACTTGCGACCATCATGCGCCATCCGCGCCCGGAGTCCTCGGCGTAGGTGGCGCCGTCCTCGGCTGCGCGGCGCTTGGCCTCCTCCTCGGTGAGGAAGGGCCCCACGGGCTTGGTCGGGTGCTGGAACGCCGGGTCTTCGGGGTAGACGACCGTCTGCGTGAGCACGCAGGCCGTCGAGCGCAGTATGGAGCGCCGCTTCAGCTCGCCCAGGAGCGCCTGCGAGAGCTGATAGCCTATGTAGCCCTGGCTCATCGCGCCGCATTCGGGGAACGGCATCTCGGGTATGGAGTCGTCGTGCTCGCTGGCCTCGGCGAACGCGTTCGATATCATCCCGACCTGGGGGCCGTTGCCGTGGCTGACCACGACGTTGATTCCCTCGGCCACCATGTCGACGATGTGCACAGCCGTGTTCTCGACGAGTTCCAGCTGCTCTTCGGGCGTGCTGCCCAGCGCGTTGCCACCGAGTGCGATGACGACGCTCATTCCCTCGCCTTTCGTATAGGCCATTTATCCCACCTACTTAAGCGTCGCGTACATGATCGCCTTGATGGAGTGCATGCGGTTCTCGGCCTCGTCGAACACCTTCGACTGGTCGGACTCGAAGACCTCGTCCGTGACCTCCATCTCGGTGAGGCCGAACTTCTCGTGCACGTCCTGGGCGATCGTGGTGTTGAGGTCGTGGAACGACGGCAGGCAGTGCAGGAAGATTGCGTTCTTGTCCGCGTATCCCATGACCTGCTTGGTGACCTGGTAGGGCTTCAGCAGCTTGATGCGCTGCTCCCAAAGCTCCGCCGGCTCGCCCATCGACACCCATATGTCGGTGTAGATGACGTTGGCGCCGCTGCAGGCCTCCTTGACGTCGTCGGTCAGCGTCACGGTGCCGCCGGTCTCGTCGGCGATCTTGGTGCACTTCTTCACCAGCTCGTCCTCGGGCCACAGGTCCTTCGGGCCGCACCCAACGAAGTGCATGCCGAGCTTGGCGCAGGTGGCCATGAGCGAGTTGCCCATGTTGTTGCGGGCGTCGCCCATGAAGACCAGCTTCAGCCCGCGCAGGCCCTGCGGGAAGTTCTCTTCGATGGTCATCATGTCGGCGATCATCTGCGTGGGATGGAACGAGTCGGTGAGGCCGTTCCACACGGGAACGCCGGCGCATCCCGCAAGCTCCTCGACGAGGTCCTGCGAGAAGCCGCGGTACTCGATGCCGTCGTAGAAGCGGCCGAGAACGCGGCCGGTGTCCTCGATGGATTCCTTCTTGCCCATCTGGGACGAGCCGGGGTCGAGGTAGGTGACGCCCATGCCAAGGTCGTATCCCGCGACCTCGAACGAGCAGCGGGTGCGGGTGGACGTCTTCTCGAACAGCAGCACGATGTTCTTGCCCGCGAGGTACTTGTGCGGGGTGCCCGTGCGCTTGAGGTCCTTGAAGTTGCGGGACAGCTTGATGAGGTAGCGGATCTCGTCGGGGGTGAAGTCGAGGATCTTGAGGAAGCTTCTTCCGGACAGGTTGACTGGCATTTTGGGGTCCTTTCCCTAAGGTTTCGTCCCGCCGGGCGGCGGGGCGTTCTATCTGCATGGCGCCACGGGGCGCCGGGTTTCCGCGTTCTCCTTACGAGTCGGCGCGCTCAAACGGCATGGACATGCACCTGGGGCCGCCGCGTCCGCGGGACAGCTCGCTGGAGGGCATCTCCAGCACGTTCAGGCCCTTCTTGTACAGGAAGTCGTTCGTCACGTTGTTGCGCGAGTAGACGATGATGGTACCAGGTCGGATGCACAGCGTGTTCGAGCCGTCGTTCCACTGCTCGCGCTCGGCGGCGATGCGGTCGCCGGCGCCGCAGGGCAGAAGCTCGACCGAATGGCCCACGTACTTCGTGAGGATGTTCTCCAGGTCGTCCTTCAGCTCGACGACCTTGACCTCGCCGCGCGGGGCGGGGGTCAGTTCGAACACCGACAGCGGACCCATGATGGCCGGATGGATGGTGAACTTGTCGTAGTCCACCTGGGTGAACACCGTGTCGAGGTGCATGAACGCACGCGACTTCGGGATCTGGAAGGCCAGGATGGTGTCGATCGGCGACTGGCCGGAGTCGAAGATGTCGCGGGCGATGCGGTCGATAGCCTCGGGCTCGGTACGCTGCGAGATGCCGATGGCCAGCGTGTGCTCGTTGATGTTGAGGATGTCGCCGCCCTCGATGTGGAACGTGTAGACGCGCTTGTACCACTCGGGGGTATTCTTGTAGATGGGGTGGTACTTGAAGATGTAGTCGCCGTAGATGGTCTCGCGGTTTCGCGTGAAGCTGTACATGCGGTTCACCGACACGCCGTTGCCGATGCAGGCGAACGGGTCGCGGGTGAAGTAAAGGTTGGGCATCGGGGGCAGGTAAAGCTTGGTGTTGGTGTCGATCAGGTCGGCCAGCGTGTTCTTGGGGGCGCCACCAAGTTCCTGGCGGTTGACGCCTGCCATGGTCTTGAGCACCAGCGACTTGGCGCTCGCGCAGCACGTGCCCAGGTACTCCTTGATGAGCTTCTGGTAGCGCTCCGACCGGACACCCGCCTCCAGGATGATCTGGTCGACGAACTGCTCGCGCAGCTCCGGGTCGTTTTCCAGGACCTCCGCCATGAGGTCTTCGAGGTAAAGCACCTCGACGCCTTCGGAACGCAGGATGTCTGCGAAGGCGTCGTGTTCCTGCTGCGCCACCTCAAGGTACGGGATGTCGTCGAACAGCAGCTGCTCGAGCGTGTCGGGGGTGAGGTTCAAAAGCTCGTCTCCCGGCCTGTGAAGCATCACCTTCTTCAAGGGCATGATCTCGCTTTTTACGTTGATTGCCGCCATGTGGATCGCCTCCAAATCGTCTTCGACGGGCGCCTTCCCGCTCGGCAAGTGACCGGAAAGCGTCCCACGGGACGCGAAACAAGCTTGAGAGCATGCACGCTTCGCGCGTCGTCATGAACCCCAGTCTGTTACTGGCTCGGCGTGCGCGCACCGGCAAACGGGCGTTGTTGTGAATTGCGCACTGGTTTGAAAACATTCGGTAATTTGGCGTTGTATAATTGCCCTCGCGCAAAAAGCCCCAGCCTTCTTGCGAAAGAAGGCCTTCAAGCGGGGCGAAGCGCACGTCTTGCGCGCCCATGGCTCAATGGATAGAGCATCGGACTTCTAATCCGGCGGTTGCAGGTTCGAGTCCTGCTGGGCGCGCCACCTTTTCCCAGTTCAGGCGCTGTTTTTCCCAGTTGGGCACTTTTGTTCGATGCGCTTCGTGCGCACGTTTTTGCCGGGTTTGGCCGCTTTCGGCCAGGCGATGGCCCAAGATGTCCCACGGCTTCGGCTTGAAATGCGAAGGCCGCCCGTAAGGCGGCCTTCGGATGCTTGCTTTTGGAGCGGGCGATGGGAGTCGAACCCACCTCATGAGCTTGGAAGGCTCAGGTTCTACCGATGAACTACGCCCGCAACGTAGACGGATTATACAACAAAGATTGCGAAGCAGGTATGAAGGAGGCCACGCGGGTGCCGCGTCAGCGCAGCACCGCCTAGAACTCCTCTATGAGGTCGACCAGCTCCTGACGCTTGTGTATGTCGAGCTTCACGTAAATGCGCTTCGAGTGGGTGCGCACCGTGTTCTCGGACACCACCAGCATCTCGGCGATGCGCGCCACCGAGTTGCCGCGCGCCATCAGCTCCATGACCTCGGCCTCGCGGGCGGACAGGCGGAAGTGCTCCTGTATGCGCGCCGCCTGCAGCGCTATGCGGTCGACTGCCTCCCCCGCATCGGTCCGCGGCGCCGCGGCGTCTCGCCCGTCCGCCGACGCACCCGCGGAACCCTGGGGCAATGGCGCATGAGGCCTGAGCGCGACGAGTTCGATGGCCTCAGGGCTGTCCTCGCGCGACAAAGCCGACGTGAACCCTCCCGACCCCATGAAGTGCATGAGCCCGAGAGTCCACACCGACACGAGCGCCACTAGGGCCAGCGGGTCCATCCCCAGGATGCGCACGTCTTCCGCGAACGTGCCGCCGAGGAAGCCCACGCTGTGGAGCGTGTAGACGATGGCCCCGAAGAATCCGTATATGAACACTGGGTTGATGCCCCTGTCGCGGGATATCTGCGCGCACTGCATCATCATCAGCATTATGTACGCGGCATACACGGCGTAGAGCACCGACGCGAGCACGCGGGTGTACTCGTCGCCGAGCAGCGGAAGCAGCAGGAGCGACGTGATCAGGAACGGGAACACCACGCGGTAGGTGTCGGTGATCGACAGGCGCACGTTCTTGAACGTCCACAGCCATATGACCACGAGCGCGGCCACCAGCATGCCCGCCATCGAGAGGACGTTCACGTTTATCCCTATGGCGGGCTCGGCCACCGCGATGGAGCGCATAACGCCGGCGCAGAAGCCCACGGCCGCGATGCACAGGGCGCTTCTCCAGTGGTCGCCCAGAACCTGCCTGTAGACGTTGGGATGCTCGCGAGGGACGTCGGAGAACATGGGCTGGTCGAAGCTTATCGCGCGGCTTCGCAGCATGACGCAGAGCCCGAACAGGGGAAGGAACACCAGAGGGATGAGGTAGGCGGTGACGGCCTGGGGTATGAGGTACAGCGCGAAGTAGAACACCGACCCCCACGCGCTGCCCACCAAGAGGTCGCGGTTGCCCGAGTCAGCGTCCTGGCTTGCAAACAGCCGCTGCCAAAGCATGTAGAAGCCGGCCGACCCCAGCCCGAGCATTGCCCCGCCGACGCACACGAGCGGAAGGGCCGCCTCGTCTATGTAGATGGCGGCGATGAGGAAGCACCATCCGACGAAGTAGATGCCGCTGACGAGCCTGGCAAGGAAGCGGCGCGTCGGCCCGGGGAAGAAGTAGGAGCCTATGCAGCTCGCAACGTAACTGGCCGAGAACACGAGCGACTGGGTGACGAAGAACCCGAGGATGATAGTGTGCGTCTGGAACTCTATGGGAAGGAACGGAAAGACGCCTCCCCACACCCCTGCGGCGTTGATGGCGAGGAAAAGCGCATAGCCGAGCGACTCCACGTTCGGAACCAGGATGCTGATCGGCTTGTGATGTTTCATGGAGGAGGGCCGCTTTCATCGCGAGACGTGTGGCCGGAGCGCTTTCCAGCCCTTTCGAGTATATCCAAAACAACGCTTCGGCAATCCGGAAATGGCTTATTCGGCATGCGACTTACACGCCTTCTAGCTGGCATTTCTTAAAAATCACCCACTTTATGTGACAACGTTTGGGACGCTGCGGCGTATAGTTCGCCCCAGATCGGCCCGGGCCGCGGGGATACGGCGCCGGGCAACGGGTCGAAGCCTGGGGAAGGCCCCGGGCCGGCCGGAGAGAATGGAAGAGGGAGAGGAGTTCTGCATGGTAGACACGAAGCTCACTCGCCGCACGTTCGTCAAGACGACCGGGGCGCTGGGAGCCCTGGCCGCAGCGGGAGGAGGGGCCGCGGCCGCCAGCTCGATGTTCGGCGCGGGCGTGCCCCAGGCCATGGCCGACGAAGGCGACGAGGTCGTCTGGTCCCACTGCCACGTGAACTGCGGAGGCGCGTGCGTGCTGCAATGCCACGTGAAGGGCGGCGAGATCGCCTACGTCGAGTCGGACAACACCGGCGACGGAAGTTTCGGCGGCAAAGGGTTCCAGGCCCGCGCGTGCCTGCGCGGCCGTTCGATACGCCGCTGGATCAACGGCCCCGACCGGCTCAACTACCCCATGAAGCGCGTCGAAGGCACCAAGCGCGGCGAGGGCAAGTACGAGCGCATCAGCTGGGACGAGGCCCTCGACACCATCGCCAGCGAGTTCAAGCGCGTGAAGGACACATACGGAAACGAGGCCGTCTTCATCCAGGAGTGCTCGGGTGTCGAGCAGAACTTCATGATGAACAACCCCTTCTTCCGCCTGTTCAACCTGGTGGGCGGAGAGGTGACCCGCTACGGCAACTACTCCAACGGCGCGCTCAACTTCGGCGCCAAGCCCTACACCTACGGCGACAGCTGGGGCGCTAGGTCGTTCCGCACGCTGGCCCCGGGCGAGCTGGTGGTGCTGTTCGGCAACTCGCCTTCCGAGACGCGCATGTCGGGCGACGGGCTGGGCTACGACCTGGCGGTCGCGCGCGAGAAGAAGGGCGTGCGCGTCATATGCATCGACCCGCGCCGCAACGACCTGGCCACCAACCAGGACGTGGAGTGGATCCCCATCGTGCCGGGCACCGACGCCGCACTGGTGGCGGGGCTTGCTCACGAGATGATCAAGGAGAACCTGGTGGACAGGGACTTCCTCCACAAGTACTGCGTGGGCTTCGACGAGCAGACGCTTCCCGAGGGCGCGCCGGCCAACAGCTCGTACGAGGCTTACGTGCTGGGCACCGGCTACGACAAGGTGGAGAAGACGCCGGAATGGGCCGCCGGCATAACCAAGATCCCCGAGGAGCGCATCAAGAAGCTCGCGCACGAGATCGCCGAGGCCAAGCCCTGCTTCATCGCCCAGGGATGGGGCCCGCAGCGCCACACCAACGGCGACTACGCCGCCCGCGCCGTCATGCTGCTTCCGCAGCTGGTCGGCCAGGTGGGGCTGCCCTCCACCAACTCGGGCATGCGCGAAGGCAACGACAGCATGGACATGCCGTCGCTTCCCACGGGGAAGAACCCCATCAAGGAGCAGTTCCCCAACTTCATGTGGCCGGAGGCCATCGACTGGGGCGACAAGATGACTGCGACCAACGCCGGCATCAAGAAGGGCGACGGCCTTAAGCAGCCCATCAAGTTCCTGGTGAACTACGGCAACAACATGATGTCCAACCAGAACGGCGACATCAACGCGACCACCGACATCCTGCGCGACGAGAAGAAGTGCGAGTTCATACTGCAGTACGACGTGGTGTGGAGCGACTCGTGCAACTGGGCCGACATCGTGCTGCCCGACCTCACCCCGCAGGAGACCTGGTCGATGTCGGCGTCGGGCGAGAACTGCGACCACAAGGGCATATGGGTGGGTCGTCCCACCAGCGAGCCCAAGTTCGAGCGCCGCGAGGTGTACGAGGTGTGCGCCGATCTGGCGAAGCGCCTGGACGTCGAAGACGAGTACACCGACGGCGGCAAGACCCGCGAGGACTGGATGCACGAGCTCTACGACGAGTTCCGCGAGGACAACCCCGACGCGCCCACGTGGGACGAGATGCTGAAGCGCGGCATCTGGAAGACCGACTCCGAGCCCGACAACGACGTCGACCCGTTCATCGAGGACCCGGAGGCCAACCCGCTCGAGACCGAGACGGGCAAGATACAGGTCTACTCGCCCGAGCTGGCCAGGATGGCCAAGGAATGGGAGCTGCCCGAAGGCGACGAGATCCTGCCGATCCCCGCGTACGTGCCCGGCCACGACGGCCCCGGGTCGGAAACCAAGGAGTACCCGCTGAGCCTGTGCGGCTACCACACGAAGGCGCACACGCACTCGAGCTACGCGAACAACCAGATCATCCAGGACGCACACCGCCACAACGTCCTGATCAACCCGAAGGACGCGGAGCCGCGCGGCATCAAGAACTACGACAAGGTGCGCGTGAAGAGCAAGCAGGGCGAAGTCGAGATAGAGGCGCGCGTGACGAATCGCGTGATCCCCGGCACCGTGATGATCCCCGAAGGCGCGTGGCACAGCGCGAACATGCAGGGCGACAAGGTGGACAAGGGCGGATGCCTGAACACTTTGACCACCCGCCACGCCAACCCCATTTCGAAGCAGACCGGCCAGCACAACGCACTCGTAGAAGTGAAGAAGGCATAGGAAGGAGCCGCACATCATGACGCAATACGCATTCCATTTCAGCGGCTCGCGTTGCACCGGGTGCAAGACCTGCGAGCTGGCATGCAAGGACTACCACGACCTTTCGAGCGAAGTCGCCTACCGCCACGTCTACGAGTACGAGACGGCCGGAGACTGGAAGGCCGACGACAAGGGGTGCTGGACGGTGGACGGCACGAGCTACTACGTGTCCGTCGCCTGCAACCACTGCGACGACCCCGCATGCACCAAGGTCTGCCCCACCGGGGCCATGCACAAGGACCCCGAGACCGGCATAGTGTCGGTGGACGCCGACAGGTGCATCGGCTGCGGGTACTGCCACATGGCGTGCCCATACAACGCCCCGAAGGTGGACCGCGAGAAGGGGCATTCGGTGAAGTGCGACGGCTGCGCCGAGCGCGTGGCTGCCGGCAAGAAGCCCATATGCGTCGAAGCCTGCCCCCTGCGCGCCCTGGAGTTCGCGCCGAAGGACGAGGTGGAGCGCGACAACAAGGGGTCGGAGGTCGCCGACATCGCGCCCTTGCCCCCGAAGGAGTACACGAACCCCAACCTGCTCGTAACCAAGCCTACCGGCGCCGAGAAGGCCAGCGAGGCCTCCGGCAAGGTGGTCAACCCCATGGAGGTGAAGTAGCATGGAGTCCGCATTCGCAGAGCTGCCCCTGGCGTTGTTCAGCACGCTGGCGCCGATAGGCGCAGGGGCCTTCCTCGTGCTCGCCGTCCTCTTTAGCACGGCCAAGCTCGACCCCGAACAGACGTCCCGGATCGACAAGATGACGGCGATTCCCGTATGCCTGGTCGTCGTAGGCTTCGTCGCCGCGTTCTTCCACCTGGCCAACCCCATGCATGCGCCCGGGGTGTTCGCGGGGCTGGGCGCCTCGCCCATGTCCAACGAGCTCGCCGCCGGATGCCTCTTCGCCGCAGTGATGCTGGTCTACTGGATCTGGGCCATGACCGGCAAGATGGGCGAAGGCGCACGCAAGGGCATGGCATGGGCGACTGCGGTGCTGGGCATCGTGTTCGCCTGGTTCACGGGGATGGCCTACATGATCGACACCATCCCGTCCTGGAACACGCTGGCGGGCCCCGTGCAGATCGTCGGATTCGCGCTGGTCGGCGGCGGCGCCGTGGCTGCGCTGGTGGTAGCGCTGGCCAAGTGCGGCGACATGCTGAAGCAGGGCGCCACCAAGGCCACGCTGCTGGCGGTGCTTGCCGCGGGAATAGTCCTCGGCGTAGGCGGGATCGCCGCCCAGGCGGCCGCCACCGGCGGAATGGGCAACGCGCTTGCAAGCGGCGCAGACCTGGTGTCCGCAGCGACCATGGTCATCGTGTGCGGAGCCATCTGCCTGGTGGGCACGGGCGTGGTGGACGCGCTGGTCGTGCGAGGCAAAGGTGCGG
>CABVEH010000025.1 GCA_902497215.1 uncultured Eggerthellaceae bacterium
CTCTGCGCACTGTTCGGGCTCCCGAGCGACATCCTCGGCTGTGCAGTACTCCCAGTCAATGTCCTCCCAGTCGAGCGCGCATCCCTCCTCCCTGCAGGCCCCGGCGTTGAGCATCACCAGGCAGAGCGCCTCGATGCACGTCCCACGGAGCACGTTCTGCAGCAGCACGCACTCCTCCAGCGTGAACGTGCGGTAGGGGCGCCGGCGGCGCTTCCCCCGGCTCTTGGCCCTGTCGCGCTTCCGCATGATGAGCACCGGGTTCGCCTGCATGACGCCGTCCTCCGCGGCGAACGAGAAGCACGCCGAGAGCGTCTTCCTGGCGGAGGTCCTCACGGAGTTCTCCGGCAGCTCGTCGAAGTAGGCGCGCAGGAGCGGCACGTCTATGTCGCACATCCTCACGTCGCCGATGCGCGGCCATATGTGGCGCCTGGCGTTGCCGGCGTAGTAGTCGATCGTGTTGGTCGCGTTCTTGAGCGCCGGCAGCCACTTCTTCTCCATGTAGGCGCGAAGCGTCATCTCGGAGAACTTCTTCCGGTCGAACAGGACGTGCTCGGCCTCCAGGTTCTTTGCGTCCTGGTGGGATCCCTTTATCGTTGTGTCAAAGTACTTGGGCTTACCCGTCTCCGGGTCGGTCCCGGTCTTTACGACCACGCGCCATCGCCCGTTGCCCAGGCTTTGTACGCTCATATGCATCACGCTCCTTCGATTCCTCGAAGGGCGAGAACCCCGTTGTTAGGGCAAGTGCTCCTAGACGGCCAGCTCAGCGCCGCACGTCATGCACCTGGTTTCTTCCGGATAGACGACATTGCCGCAGTTTGCGCACAAGAGGTCGCGGGTCTTGGTGCCGTCGGAAAGCGTGTAGGCGCTCTCGTGGACCGCGGCGCCCGCACCGGGCTCGTTCTTCCCGGAAGCGGCATGCTGGCCGGTTTCGTAACGCAGGATTGCGTCGCGCTTCATTTCTAGTTTCCTTTCGTTTCAAAGGGTTGGTCTCTTTCAAGATAGTTGATAGCCCTTCGCACCTGCCCACCGGACGCATCGTTGAGCGCGTCAATCCAGTCATCTGGGATACCGAACGTCCCCAGCGCTCCCGGAAGGAACTCCTCGAAGGAGCTGAGCATCTTGTATAGCTCCAAGGTCAGCATGTAGGGAAAGCACAGGTTCATGTCTTCGAACAGCTCCTCTCGGGAGAGGAGCCTGGCGAGCAGCGCTGCAATGTAGAACGGTCGCCTGTTGCTTGCATCGACCCCGCGTATGGGCAATGGCGGGGTCGGGATCTGCTTTCGCGTGACGAGCGATTCGAAATGGGCGCAGATGTTTCTGACGTTCGACGTGGCCTTAAGCCAGCTGGATAACTCGGCCTTTCTGGCATGGAAGGATTCGCAGACGGCGTTAGTTACGGTCAGGTTCCTGGTGTTGTCGAACAGCGTCGAGAGCGTTCCCAAGGTCATGCATTCAACCGCAGGGCCAGCTGGAAGCCGGTTGTCGTTGTCTTTGTACAATTGGCTCAGGCGTCTGTTGTTCTTCAGCTTCCTTCTGAGCTCGCGCTCGAAGCCTTCGACCGATCGAGCATGCTTCTTCGGATCGTGGTAGTTTTTTGGGCTGTAGAGGAAGAATGGCCCCAGCTCGCATGTGCCCCAATGCGAGTATTGTGCCTTCAACTGCATCTCCACCACGCCGACATACTTCAGGATGATGGACTCAAAGCGCCTGTCGAAGACCAGGATGTCATGGACGCTCTTAACGAGCGGTGGGAACACGTCGTCATGTTCTTCAACGTGGGAGAGGTAGGGTAGCAGATGCTCTATGCCAACGTGCTCTAGGATGTATTGGGTGCTCGGCGAAAGCGAATCAGCAAACCCCTTGTCAGACAGGGAAGCCATGATGGCGCGATAGGATGCATCTCCGTCCTGACAGCAAAAGGCCGAGGGATTTCCACTTGAATCAGAGGTGCCCTCGGCTCTAGCACCAAAGATTTTACCATCTGTTTCCACTTTGCGCACCTTCGCTGGTCACGATGCCCTTTTTCGCCTACGCCACGCTGGCGGTATCAGCCGCAGCAACGGGGCTATCCTATTGGCACCGAAGGAATGTCTAGGACGAACGGATTGGAGCCGTTGACGACCACCCTTGCCGGAAGGCCTCCGTACGTGGCTGCGAAGTCGTATATTTCCGCACCGGAAAACTCTCCGTTGACGGTCATCACCGTGATGCCGGGGGCAACGTCTTCGAGAGCGTCGCAGCAGTCGAGAGCGTGCTCTCCATAGCCGATGTACAAGACGTCGGCTAAAGGAAGGTACGACACCCTCTCCTTGTCGATGGTGTAGGTCCTCATCGGCCGCCTTTCCCATCATTCTTCTCGTAGAGCACTTCCATGAAGCTAACATGGTCTTTATATCGGCTCCATGATATCGGGGAGCCGATTTCTTCGTCAAAGTCGACGACCACTCTTGAATACCTGTATTCCTCGCCTTTGTTTTCGCGATAGAAGATCTCCCTATGCCGGGGTTTCTTGGACGTAAGGTCGATCCTGTCCGGGTCGACGACGACGCTTCGGACGTCATCAGGGCTGAGGCGCTCGGGTCCCTTATGCTCTCCTGCGATCTCCCTTGCGTCCACGATGCTCTTCCGAAAAGTTATGGAGCGCCCCAAGGGGTCTTCGTCTACCCATATTGTGTCGAATGGATCCATGGACATGGTTATTCCGATTCGTTTTCGTCAAGAAAGAGCTCAATCTGTTGCTTGAGAGCCTTCAGCCCCGAACGCGGCATGATTACGCGAGCCTGCATAATGCCGTCTTCGAAAGCCTCGCCATCCCCGTCGGTTCCCGATTTCTCGATGAAAAGGAAATCGATCGTCGCCTCGGTGTCCGATTCTTCTACAGGCCAGACTGTTGCCAAGTTTGAAAACAGCCCATGCCTTACCGAGTCCGGTATATCAAACGAAATCCTGGTTCTTCCCATCGTCGTCTCCTGTCTGCATCGATGGTTTGTGCCATTCACGTCACCTATGCCACGTTGGCGGTATCAGCCGCAGCGACGGGGCTATCTTTAAGAGCGCGCCGCTCGGGGTCGGCGCCGCGTGTTTAACAAATCTCACGAGGGGGTCTCTCCCAAAGGTGCCGTTTAGTTTGGGGTAACTGTTCTTTCATGCGCCTCCGCATGTCCTCTACAACCTTACGGGTATCGTCGATATACTCCTTCAGCCCTCCCGATTTCACTTCCTCGATGAATGGCGAAAAGATCTTCTCGTCGTCTGTCATGATGCGCCTGGTCCATGGCTTGAGCTCGAAGAACTTTGACCCGTCAGGCTGGTCGTATATAGTGACCAGATCATAGAAGAGATTCTGCTCTTCAACCTCTCCCGGTACAGCGGCGAAATCCAGGAGGTCACTGAAATCGCTGCATGATGACCCATCGATGCGCTCCTCGACATAAAGCCAAGCCAAAAGCCTTTTGAAGTCAATGGGAAGTCCATTCACCTTATCCACCAAAACCTGGTCTTCGGCTTTCTGTTCGCCAAGTCTCGTAGCTGCTTCCTCGACCGTCATGCCGAGTTTTTCCTTCACCGAATCGGCTTCTTTGTGCGCGGAGCAGTTTCGGACGTTCCATCCTATGCCGAAGCCCGCAGCGCCACCTACAGCCAAGCACGCAATAGGGAGAAGGAAGCTTGAGTTTGCGGCGAACCAACCGAAGACAGGTCCGACGTCTACCCCAAGCATCTTTAGAAGTGATGGCACGCCCGTAAGGATTCCGAGGATGACCCCGAACCCGCAGACTGCACTCCAAGCTTTCGCGGCTGTTTTCATCTATGTCACCCTCTAATCTGACGAGCACGTATAGTTGCCGGAGGCAACCAGATCATTCGAATAATCGACGAGCTTTTCCTGGCCAGCATCATTTAATTTTCTGTAATTAGCCAAAAGCTCTTCTTCATCAGAGTCATTAGGCTGCTCGTCGGTTTCATCTAAATCGAACAATTCGCTTATCGAACAATCGAAGAAAACGGCTAATTTCGCAGCGATGTCTAAAGTTGGCTCTGTCTTGCGCCTTTCATAATTCTGGTATGTCTGCCTCTTTAAGCCAAAGCGACTGGCGACCTCTTCCTGGGTTAGCCCTCTTTCGATTCTCTTTTCCTTCATTCCCATTGAAATCAATCCAATCGCTCTATTTTCGGACTTGTCGAAGTATATAAGAAATTTATATGCCTGTGAAGATACTATGTTGCAAATGCAAGAAAACTTATGTATAGTGTCGCAAATAGCAAAGAAATTTATACATGGAGGAAGTATGAATCTTATGCGCAAAAAGAGGGAAGAATCAGGCCTCACTCTTGAACAAGTATCCGATGATCTAAAGGTTCCCACTGACATTATTAGCGAATGGGAACAAGGAATGCTCTCTCCTGAATTGTCTTATGCAGAGAAACTTTCAGCTTTGTATGGGTGCACCGTTGATCAGCTTGCAGGCCTCACGAATGACACAGCGCCTCAACGTCCTTTCAAGAAGGCAGTTTAAGGATGGGGTTCTAATCATGCTGACATTAGTTATTTGCTGCTTCTGCCTTCTGATAGGCATGGCTGTTGGCTCTGTGCTCGGAATGGTCGCACCGTCGAAGCGTCAAGAGCGAAACGGGAAGGAGAATCCTCGTGGCCGTCGATAAGACATACCTGAGCAAGCAGATCAAGAAGCGGCGCGTCGACAAGGAGTGGTCGCAGAAGGACCTCTCCAAGGCGTCGGGGGTCAGCACCGCCGCGATCACCAACTGCGAACGAAAGCGATCGGTGCCGACGTACGAGACGCTGCAGAGGATAGCGACGGCGTTCAGCTGCAGCGTGGCCGACCTGACGGGTGAGGGCAAGCACCGCTCCTTCACCTCAGCAAGGAGGTCCCGCTGATGGACGTAGGCACGACGAAACACGGGGCAGAAGTTATCCCGTCTTCTGACTATCCAAAGTTGACTGATAACCAGTTCGAGGAGGAGTTCAACAGATACCTGCCCGTGCCGTGCCTAGCGCGGGTGAGGTTAGGTTTCCCATGCGAATACGTAGAGCTCCATTTCCGCGCAAGCGACAAGGATCCGATTGAGAGAACCATCGAAGGAGCGCGCAGGTTCGAGTCCGACATGAAGAAGCTCTACGACGACGGCTGCAACCATCGCGTCTTTCTAGAACGCGTTTGGCGCCGCGGAATCCCGATCTACGGCGACGATTCTCAGAAGATGGAGAACGCCACGGAGAAGCTTGTTGCCGTGACCGGGGCGCTCGACCTCATGTTCAGATACGACCTACTGGATCAGACCAAATGAGACCCCTTCGTGCCGGAAGCGGGTTTCATGGCGTCTTGGAGCCGGTCTCGGCGGCATTCGCATTCACCAGGAGGGGTCGCTGATGGGATTGCACAAGACCAAGAGGAAGATAGCTCGAGCCTCGCTCTGTGTGTTGGATTCCGCCATCGATTTGAAAGAAATGGCGAACGTTGTTTTCGACAACGACGATGTGGTCGTCTACGCAATTGATAGCGCAGTCGCACATCTTCGTGATGCCGCCGAACGCCTGAATACCAAAGAGAGCAACCTCATGCGCGAATTAGAGGCCCGCGTCCGGGAAAAGAGTCTCGCGACGCTCTAGGGCGTCGCAGGCCCAGGGCCGGGCCCTGTTCAAAGACGTAGGCGCGCAGGGCTAGAGGATGCCTGCAACGGAAAGGACGACCGTGACGAAGGATACCAGCAACGACACACCAGCGATGATGGCCGACATTATGGCCACCTTGAGCGACCGGGAGGAGGTCTCGGAGGATTTCTGCAGCTCTTGCAGCTGCTCCGTGCGCCATTCAGCGAAGAGGGACGGAAGCTCGGGGTCGGGAGGATCGAACTCGACCGACGGCGTCGATGCCGGCGGCGGGAAGATGGGTCCTTGTTTCCTCAAGAAGGCGGACGAAACCTGGTCGAAGCTGGTGGACGCCTCTTTGGTCCTCTTGTCCATATCGGTGCTCCTCCTGGCTGTGTCGATGGTTCTGACAATCGCAAGGCTAGGCAGCTGAGGGCAGCTGGTCAAGCAACAGGCCCCGTGCGAGGGGGCGGCGGGAGCGGCATTCGCGTGCGCATTCTCCTGCCCGCCGCCTCCCCGCATGCGGCCCTGTATGGACTGCAGACGAAAGAAAGGAGCCGGGATGGAAACGCAGGCCGGAGCGGCGGAGGTGATGTGGGCGAACCCCATGCTCACCATACCGGAGCTGTCGAAGATGGCGAAAAAGAGCAAGGACTGGCTGCGCGCCCACCTGAAGGGCGAGAACCCGATACCGCACTACATGGACGGCGCGCGCATCCTGGTGCTCTGGTCCGACTACGTCGCCTGGTACACGTCGCGCTACGCCCCCGGCTCCGTCCACTACGCCGAGAACGCCGGCAAGATGCACCACTAGGAGGTTTGCCTTGGGAAAGAGGGGACCGGTCGCCAGGGACGTGCAGGTCGTGCCTTTGGGGCAGTCGCTGCCCGTGAGCCCTGTGCGCGTCCGCACGCTGTTCCGCCGCGCCCTGCGCGACGTCGCGTTCGTGCCTGTCAGGGGCCCGGTGCGCGTCGAGGTCGAGTGGGTTGAGGGCACGTGCCGGCACACGCACGACGAGATATCCGAGGCCATCGAGGCGATCCGCGACGAGCTGCACGAAAGCGGCGCCGTGGAGCGCCCCGACCTCCTGGACTTCAAGTCGGCGCAGCGCCTGAAGGCCACGAACCCGCACGTGACGGTCACGGTGGTGGGCAGGATGGCCAAGGGCGTGCGCCCCATAGGAGCGCTCGTGCTCACCGATGACGAGCGCCGCGGGGTCGACTACAACAAGACGGGGGTCCTCTGATGGCAAAGCTGTTAAGGGAGCCCAACGGCACGTTCGCCACGCGGCTGTCCTTCGGGCGCGACCCCGTGACGAAGAAGCAGATCAGGAAGTACAAGGCGTTCCCCGGAGTCACCGACGAGGCGCAGGCCCAGGCGCTCGCGGACGCCTTCGAGGCGTCGTTCTCGAAGGTCTCGGGGTCGGTCGTCGGCAAGGACCTGCCGGACGCGCTCCTGTCGTACATAAGCGACAAGCAGGCCCGCAAGGGGTCCCCCACGACCGCGGCCACCTACCGCTCGGCCGTCGAGAACTACGTGCGCCCGTCGTTTTCGGACATCGAACCCATGGACGTCGAGGCGTACATGGTCGACAACCTCTACACCGAGCTGCTGGAGCACGGAGGCAGGAAGAGGCAGGGCCTTGCACCCTCAACCGTGCTGAAGGTCCACGGGCTGCTCCGCGGCGCGTGGAGGTGGTTCATAAAGCAGGGGATCGCATGCGAGAACCCCGTCCTTCTGGCGGACCCGCCGGACCCCGACGACTACGAGGCCGTGCCGCTCGACGAGTCGCAGCTGGCGGCCGTGCTGGAGGCCGTGGAGGCGATACTTGCCGACGAGCACGCGCCCGTGTTCGACCGCAACGCCGCCGTGGCCGTCCGCATCGCGCTGGCCACGGGAATGCGCGTGGGCGAGGAGTGCGCGCTGATCAAGCCCGAGGTGTACATCGGCCGCGGCTTCGTGCACGTGCGCGCGAACGCGATCGAGGACGACGGGAAGGTCGAGAGGCGCCTGAAGACCAAGGGCAAGAAGTCCCGAAACGTGAAGTTCGCGGAATCGCTGGGCGCCCTCCTCGAGGAGCACTTCGCCTGGCAGCGCAGGACGCTTCCACCGCCTTCCGAGAGGTCGTCCGGCAAGGAGTTCGTCCTGACGGACGCTGCAGGGGCCATGCTACGCCCTTCCTCGGTCTCCAAGTGGTTCAAGCGCCTGGCGCGCAGCCTGGGGTTCCCCGAGGAGGTCAAGTACCACAGCCTCCGGCACACGCACGCCTCGCTGCTCCTTGCGGAGGGCGTCGACCTGAAGACGATCGCCGCCAGGCTCGGGCACGCCCGCGAGAGCCTGACGCTCGAGAAGTACAGCCACGTCATGCCCGGAAGCGACGAGCACGCGGCGGAGACGTTCGGCGAGATAGAGGACAGGGCCCGGAAGGCCGGCGACGCCGGGAAGGCATCCGAAGACCCGGAGGCGGACCCGTGAGGGTGAGTCTGCCGCCCTAAAGGCGGCAGACGCCGACGGTTTTTCGCAAAGGAAAGCCCCTCGGAGGGAGGGGCTTGGGAGCGTGCGCCCTGCGAGCGCACCCAGATGGTAGCAGATGCCGGGAAGGGAGGCCAAGGCCGATGGCGGTCAAACCGTGGAACAAGCTCGACTGGGACTGGGCGCAAGGCCCTGAGGCGACGCTTTTGCGCAAGCGGTACGGCAAGAAGGCCTTGCTTGACTGGGTCCAGCTGATCGTGGTCATGGGCGAGTTCGGAGGCTCCTTCGACCTCAACGACGAGATGCAGATGGAGCGCGCCAAGCAGCAGATGTTCTACGGGACTGCAGACAACGTGCGACGGGCGGTCGAGAGGTGTGCCGAATGCGGCCTCATCGACGCGGACGCGCTGCGCGCCTTCGGCCGTGCGGGCAGCGAGCGCGCAATGCGCGACGCGCGTGCGTACGCCGCAAGGAAGGCCTGGGGCCGCGACGGCGCCGAAAGCCGCCTCGACGATGACGATGGCGAGGTGGAGCAATGAATCCGGATGTGCAAAACCCTGTGGAAGGACGGTGCGGAACCCCGTCGCTCTGCTCCCTAACGTAATTATTAGCCCTAAAGCCAATTCAAACCTAAACCAAGACCTTAGACCGCAGGGACCAGGAGGCTGGTCCCGAGGAAGGAGAACCGAAATGGAGCTCATGAGGATCAAGACGTCGGAGGTCGTGCCCGACGCGAACAACCCGAGGAGGGACTTCGGCGACGTGAAGGCGTTCGCGGCCACGCTCATGGACAACCCGTGGGCGAAGGGCGAGCCCTTCAACCCGATCGTCGTCGTGCGCGACGGCGCGGCGTACAGGGTGGCGGACGGCGCCCGCAGGCTCGCCGCGATGCTGCACAACGGCGTCGAGGAGTGCTCGGCGGTCGTGTGCGGCGACTACGACGAGGCCGAGAGCGCGATCGTGGCGCTCGCGAGCGACGCCAAGAAGCCTCTCGACGACGTTGAGCGCTCCCGCGCCATCCAGACGGCGCTCTCGCTGGGCGTCGCCCAGAAGGCCGTGGAGCGCGCGGCCGGCCTGAAGAACGGCCAGGCGAAGAGGATAGCCGCGGCGGCCAGGTGGGCCGGCGAGAAGTCGCTTCAGGCGACGACCGACCAGCTGCTGTCCGCCAAGAAGCTGGAGGAGGACGGCGCCACGCGCGACGAGGCGCGGGGCGTGCTCGAGGCCGCGCCGGACGCGTGGGAGGACGCCGCTGCCGCCGTCCGCGGGAGGCTCGACCGCGACAGGCGCGTGAGGCAGCTGGAGGAGGTGCTGGGCGCCGCCGGCATATCGCCCGGCGCGCCAGGGAAGGGCCTGGGCTACGACAGGGCGTTCCGCAAGGCGACCGACCTGAAGGCGTTCGTCGAGGCGGGCGGCGCCGAGGGCGCGGTCTACTGCCTCGACGTGTCCGAGGGATGCGTGGACGTCTACGTGCCGGCGGCAGAGCCCGTGGACGCAGCCACGGAGGCCGCCAGGCGCGCCGCGGACGCGGCGGTCGACGCGTGCGTCACGGGGTCCGACGACAGGCTGGCCTGGTACCTCGCCGCGCTGCAGCGCAAGGCCACGAGGCCCTACGAGCGCGTGAGGGCCACGCCGCACGTCGACCACGTGCTGCAGAAGGCGTCGTGGGCCCTGGGCTCGCCGTTCGCGACGGCGGCGGAATACGGCTTCGAGAAGGCGTCCTTCGCGTCCGCCAAGGCGCTCTTCGCCCCCTTGGCCATAGACGCCTACATGGACTCCCAGGCGTCGCTCGAGCTCGACGAGCGCCACATGCGGCAGGCCGTGGCCGGCGACTGGGACGGGATCGACCCCGAGGCCCTTTGCCTTTGGGTGGAGTGGATGTCCGCCTTCGTGGCGGACGGGTTCGAGGTGGAGGAGGGGATGCTCGCCGAAGCCCGCGACCATGTCGGCGGCGAACCCGAAGCCTTGCAGGCAGATCCGCATGGCGGCGTCGCTGCCCTGGCCGAGCCCGAAGGCGGTCTCGACGTGGACATGCTGCTGGACGCGACCGCGGCCGAGCTGCACATAGCCGACGGGGCGGCGCCCGCACCTGAAGCCGCGCCGGACAAAGGCGCCGAGCTCGACGTCGCGTCGCTTTCCTTCGACGGGGCGGTGGTCTAGATGGCATCAGGGAAAGCTACCGCGACCGTCCACTTCCCCGGCGTCGGAGACAAGGCCCTGTCCGGGGGCCTGGTCATGGCAATCGGCGTGAACGATGACGGGGTGGACGCAATAACGGCCACGCCTTGCTGCACCCAAATGTCCTTCCCGAGGGCCATGGATGCCTTCTTCAACGCAATGGACGAATGCGCGGAGATCGCTGACGAGGCAGAACCGGGCAATGCAGCGGACATGCGCATGGCGCTGGCCGCCGTGGCGGCCAGGTTCGCGGAGAAGGCCAAGAGAGGGAAAAAATACCGTCCCCTGTTCGGGACGGCCGAGGCGGACCCCGAATCCTTCGCTGCCATCAAGGCCGACGAAGGGGAAAGGAGCGGGCGCAAGCAGCCCGACGAAGGCAATCGCCCTCAAGGGAGGGACCCGCTCGACCCGAAGTCGTGGAAAGGGAGGCTGTGACCATGGGAGCTTGCAAGCACGTCTCAACACGTCCGGAAGAGTGCAACCCGGATATGGGTATACACCCAGACGAAACTGCGCCAAGGAAGGACCTCTGTGCTCGGGGGGGGGTCGATGAC
>CABVEH010000026.1 GCA_902497215.1 uncultured Eggerthellaceae bacterium
GCGGTTCATCTTCGACCTCCAAGCCCTCCTCGCGTACCCAAGTACGCGTCGTCGGACTTTCGCTCGAATCTGAACCCCTGGATGCGCCGCTCGCTCATTTGCCAATCATGCGTTTTCTGATATTGGATTGATTAAGAAGTTAGATAAGAATCCAGTTATCGGTTCCAGCGATAGCAATTCATCGGGAATTGCTATTTTGCATGCGCGTGTTTCTGTTCTACACTTAGGCGCTGTTATCTCCAAAACAGAACGGAACACGCTTTGATAGAACTCAGGAACCTGAACAAGACGTTCAAGACCGCGCAAGGCGAGGTCTCGGCCGTGCGCGACGTCAACCTGACTATCGACGACGGCGACGTCTTCGGGATCATAGGCTTCTCCGGCGCCGGAAAGTCCACGCTGGTGAGGTGCATCAACCTGCTGGAACGGCCCACCTCGGGCGAAGTGGTGGTCAACGGCACCGACCTGATGAAGCTGAACCGCAAGCAGCTTCGCGGCGCGCGCAAGAAGATCGGCATGATCTTCCAGCAGTTCAACCTGCTGGCGCAGCGCACGGTGGAGGCCAACGTGCGCTATCCGCTGGACATCGCGGGCGTGAAGAAGGCGCAAGCCGACGAGCGCGTGGCCGAGCTTCTGAAGCTGGTCGACCTCGAGGACAAGGCGAAGTCGTACCCCTCGCAGCTTTCCGGCGGGCAGAAGCAGCGCGTCGCCATAGCCCGCGCCCTGGCTTCCGACCCCGAGATCATCCTGTGCGACGAGGCCACCAGCGCACTCGACCCCATAACCACGCGCTCCATCCTGGCACTTCTGAAGGAGCTGAACGAGCGGCTTGGCGTCACCATAGTGGTCATCACGCACGAGATGCGCGTGGTGGAGCAGATCTGCAACCACGTCGCCGTCATGAGCGACGGCGAGATCAAGGAGGTCGGCACCGTCCACGACGTGTTCCTCAACCCGCAGTCCGAAACGGCGAAGCGCCTGATCGAGCCGTCGTCCAACGACGCGCTCCAGGTCACCGAGAACACGCTGCGGCTCGCCTTCACGGGCGACGAGTCGGGCGCGCCGGTCATTTCCGACATGACCGTGAAATGCAACACCATGGTGAACATCCTGTCGGCCAACACCGAGAACATCGGCGGCAAGGCCTTCGGGCAGATGCTGATCGAGCTTCCCGACAGCGCCGACGAGAAGAGGCGCATAACCGACTACCTCGACGAGCGCGGCATACATTACGAGGTGGGAGCGCCCGCTTCGAGTGAAGGGGAGTCTGCATCCTATGCTTCCGATGCGTCCGATGGTCCCAGCGCTAACGAAGGCGCCTCCCGGCGCGCCCCCGAGGTCGCGTCCGGCTTCGACGAGAACCTGATGGACGTCACCGAGGACGTGCGGAAGGGGGATGAGCTGTAATGTCGCAGCAGATGATCGATCTGATAGTCAGCGGCACCTGGGAGACGCTGTACATGACGCTCGTCTCCACCCTGATTGCCTACGTGCTGGGCGTGCCGATCGGCATAGTGCTGTACATCACGGGCGAAGGCGGAATACGCCGCAACCGCGCAGTCAACCTGGTGGTGGGCATCGTGGTCAACGTGCTGCGTTCGGTTCCGTTCCTCATACTGCTGGTGTTCATCCTGCCCTTCACCCGCTTCGTGGTTGGCACCACCATCGGCTCCACCGCCACCATCGTGCCACTGGTGGTCGCAGCCGCGCCGTACGTGGCGCGCATGGTCGAGTCGTCACTGAAGGAGATCGACCCCGGAGTGGTGGAGGCCTCGCGCGCCATGGGCTCGTCCACCTGGCAGATCATCACGAAGGTGTTCCTGCCCGAGGCCAAGCCTTCGCTGCTGGTGGGCGCCACCATCTCGCTGGCCACCATCCTGGGCTATTCCGCCATGGCCGGCTTCGTGGGAGGCGGCGGCCTGGGCGCCATCGCCATCAACTACGGCTACTACCGCTATCAGTCCGACATCATGTTCATCACCGTCATCCTGCTGGTCATCATCGTGCAGATCTTCCAGGAGGGCGGGCTGAAGCTGGTCAGCAAGGTGGACAAGCGAATGCGCTAGGCGCCGCCTGACCGCCGCCCGTCGAACGAGCACGCGGCAGACGTTCCGCGAAGGCAGCATTGCCTGCCGGAAACCGGCGCCCCTCTTAAGCCAATTGCCCAGGTCATAAGCCGAACGGCTCGACATACATGGAACGAAAGGAAGAAGGAACCATGAAGAAGAACTTTTGGAAGAAGCTGGTCGCGGTGGCCGCGGCCGGCGCGCTGGCAAGCATAGCCCTCGTCGGATGCGGTGCGTCCGGCTCGTCAAGCTCGAGCGCCAGCTCTGCCGGCAGCGCTGCAGGCTCTGCCGACACCACCATCAAGGTGGGCGCATCGGTCACTCCTCACGCCGAGATCCTGAACCAGGTGAAGGACACCCTGGCGCAGGAGGGCTACCAGCTTGAGGTGGTGGAGTACAACGACTACGTGCTTCCCAACACCGCGCTCGAGTCCGGCGAGCTCGACGCCAACTACTTCCAGCACATCACCTACCTCAATGACTTCAACGAGGAGAACGGCACCCACCTGACCGACGTGGCCAGCATCCACTTCGAGCCGTTCGGCCTGTATGCCGGCAAGTCGGCCAGCATCGAGGAACTGCCCGACGGAGCCACCATCGCCGTGCCCAACGACACCACCAACGAGGCCCGCGCGCTGCTGCTGCTCGAACAGGAGGGCCTGATCACGCTGAACCCCGACGCGGGCCTTAGCGCCACCGTGGTCGACATCGTCGACAACCCCAAGAACCTGAACATCCAGGAGGTTGAAGCCGCACAGCTCGCCCGCGTCCTTCCCGACGTCGACCTGGCCGCCATCAACGGCAACTATGCGCTCGAGGCCGGACTCAAGGTATCCGACGCAATCGCCACCGAATCGTCCGAGAGCGATGCCGCCAAGGCATACGCCAACGTGCTGGTGGTGAAGGAGGGCACCGAGAACGAGCCCAAGATCCAGGCGCTTATCGACGCGCTGGAGTCCGACACCGTCAAGGACTTCATCGAGCAGAACTACGACGGGGCCGTGGTCGCCGTCTTCTAGACGCCCGCAACCCATAGACATCGCGGAAGCGCCGCCCGGCTAAGCTGCCGCGCGGCGCTTTTTTTGCGGATGTGACAGTGGTCCGTGACAGTGGTCGGGTCATTTGTCACATTGCGGAGGAAGCCTCATGCTAGGGCTGCTCAATTCCCGCAATGTGACAAATGACCCGAGCACTGTCACGGACCACCGTCACCCTATGTGCCAAAAGTGAACGTCCCCTGTCACACCCCGTCCGCTAAACTAGATGACATACTTTATTCGGCGACAAAGGGCGAGCTGGACGATGGCCATCGAGATAAGCAGGGAAGAACTGGAACGCGCGGGCGTGGTTGCGGGATGCCCTGCACGCTCCGACGCCGCGCCTGCCGCTGCGTGCCCGTCCAACGCCGCGGCCGCTGCAGAAGGCTCGCACAGGATCGAGCGCACCCTGCCCATCGTCGGGATCGTCCCCACCTTCAAGGCGTCCGACTCTTCCCTTGAGCTTCCCGAGCGTTACGTCAAGGCGGTGATAGCCGCAGGAGGCGCCCCCGTGGTGCTTCCCTTCGCGGCCGACGTCAGCATATACGAGACGCTGCTTCCCAACATCGACGGCTTCCTGCTTTCGGGCGGCCAGGACATCGACCCCGTGCGCTACGGCGAGGACATCACTTTCGGAAAGGCGGAAGAGCTTGCCCCCGGCCGCGAGGAGGTCGAGTACCTGATAATAAGCTTCGCCCGCCAGTATGACGTCCCGGTGCTGGGGATATGCCGAGGCATGCAGATGATCAACGTGGCCTTCGGCGGCAGCCTTTACCAAGACCTTGGCGAGCAGGCGAAATGCGCCGGGCATTGGCAGACCGAGGACTATTCGAAGCCCACCCACCACGTGCGCATCGAGCAGGGAACGTTGCTGCATCGGGTGCTCGGGATGGACGACGTCCACGTGAATTCCATGCATCACCAGGGCATCCGCGACGTCGGAGCCGGACTCGTTGCCTCAGCGTTCGGAGAGGACGGCGTGGTCGAGGCGGTGGAGGCGCCAGGGCTGTCGTTTCTGGTGGGGGTGCAGTGGCATCCCGAGTTCTTCGCAGGCGAAGGCGGAATCATGGCTCCGCTGCTTTCCCGGTTGGTGTCCGAGGCTGCCTCGGTCCGCAACCGCAACCAACGGTGCCGTGCGTGCCTAAGCATAATGCGCGAGGAGTGCGGGGGATGCTTCCCCAACATCCGCTTCGCGGGCGCCACCCATGCAGGCGAGGGCGCACGAGAAGGCGACACCCACGCAACCGAGGCCGCAAGCGAAAACATCGACGAAGGCATGCGCGAAGCCACAGCCGGCCAGCAGGCAAGGAAGTGACATGGCAGCTACCCGAGAACAGTTCAAGTCCAGGCTTGGGTTCATCCTGATCAGCGCGGGATGCGCGGTGGGCCTTGGCAACGTCTGGCGCTTCCCGTACATAGTGGGGGAGTACGGCGGCGCGGCGTTCGTCGTGCTGTACCTGCTGTTCCTGGCGGTCTTGGGAATACCTATCATGGTGATGGAGTTCGCCGTGGGCCGCGCCAGCCAGAAGGGCATCGCCAGGGCGTTCAACGTGCTCGAACCCAAGGGGTCGAAGTGGCACCTGGCGAAGTGGCTCGGATTCGTGGGCCTGTACCTGCTCATGATGTTCTACACCACGGTCGCGGGCTGGATGCTTGCCTACATCCCGAAGATGGCCATCACCGACCTGTCGGGAGCCACCTCGGATTCGATGGCGGCCGCGTTCGGGAACATGCTTGCCGATCCGGTGGACATGATCGCCTGGATGGTGGTGGCGTGCGTGCTGTCGCTTCTCGTGTGCTCGCTGGGCCTCCAGAAGGGGGTCGAGCGCATAACGAAGGTGCTCATGGTGGGCCTTTTGGCACTCGTGGTCGTGTTGGCGGTGCGCGCGGTGACGCTGGAAGGCGCAGGCGAGGGCATCGCCTTCTACCTGATGCCCGACTTCGGGAAGCTGTTCGGCGACCCCGCGCACTTCACCGAGGCGTTGTTCGCCGCGCTGGGGCAGGCGTTCTTCACGCTGTCCATAGGCATCGGTTCCATGGAGATCTTCGGAAGCTACATAGGCAGGCAGTACTCGCTTATGGGCGAGGCGGTGCGCATCGCCGGGCTGGACACGTTCG
Source organism: uncultured Eggerthellaceae bacterium (assembly GCA_902497215.1). The sequence goes on from CABVEH010000026.1 coordinate 5,222, forward strand.
TGGCGATCGCCACCGGGCTCATCATATTCCCAGCGTGCTTCGCGTTCGGCGTCTCGCCGGATTCGGGCCCGGGGCTGGTGTTCGTGACGCTTCCGGCGGTGTTCGCCCAGATGCCCTTGGGGTCGTTCTTCGCCACGTTGTTCTTCATCCTTATGGGCTTCGCGGCCATATCCACCGTCATCGCCGTGTTCGAGGGAATTCTCAGCTTCTGGATGGACGAATGGGGCATGGACCGCAAGCGCGCCGTGGCCATAAACGTGGTTCTGATCCCGCTGCTGTCGCTGCCGTGCGCGCTTGGCTTCAACGTGTGGGCCGGGTTCGAGCTTCCTGGAATCGGCAACATACAGGCCATAGAGGACTTCCTGGTGTCGAACAACTTCCTGATAATCGGGTCGCTCATCTTCGTGGCGTTCTGCACCAGCAAGCGAGGCTGGGGTTGGAAGAACTTCCTGGCCGAGGCGAACGCGGGCCAGGGGATGCGCTTCCCGAAGTGGCTTTACTGGTGGATGCGCATCGGCGTGCCCGTGCTGATGGTCGCCATCCTGCTTTCCGGGTGGATTCCGCTCGTGCAGAGCTGGATGGGATTAGGGTAAACAAGTAGGAAAGGAACTCTTCATGCAACTTACGCCTGCCGAAATCGCCGAGACGCTTGCGATGGTGTCGCAGCAGAACCTGGACATCCGCACCATAACCTTGAGCATGAACCTGCGCGGCTGCGTCGATTCCGACGTGCGGCGCGTCGCCGACAAGGTGTACGAGCGGCTGACCAGCGCGGCCGAGAAGCTGGTTCCCACGGCCGAGCAGCTGGAACGCGAGTACGGAATCCCGATCGTGAACAAGCGCCTTTCCGTGACGCCCATAGCCGAGGTGTGCGCGGCCTGCACGGGCGCCGACTATTCGCCGGTGGCGCAGGCCATGGACCGCGCGGCAAGCGAGGTGGGGGTCGATTTCGTCGGAGGCTTCTCGGCGCTGGTGCAGAAGGGCGCGTCGCGGTCCGACAACAACCTGATCGAAAGCATTCCCGAGGCGCTGGCAAGCACGTCGCGCGTGTGCTCGTCGGTGAACGTCGGGTCCACGCGCGCCGGCATAAACATGGACGCCGCGTTCAAGATGGCCGAGACCATCCTCGCCACGGCCGAGGCCACGGCGGACGCGCAGTGCATAGGGGCCGGCAAGCTGGTGGTGTTCTGCAACGCCGTCGAGGACAACCCCTTCATGGCGGGGGCCTTCCATGGCAGCGGCGAGGCCGACGAGGTCATAAACGTTGGCGTCAGCGGCCCTGGCGTCGTGCGTGCCGTGCTGGCCGACCTTCCGAAGGACGCCGACATCACAACGGTGGCCGAGGCCATCAAGGCCACGGCGTTCAAGATCACCCGCGCCGGCGAGCTGATGGCGCGCGAGGCGTCGAAACGCCTGGGCTATGCCAAGGGGATACTCGACCTGTCGCTGGCTCCCACGCCGGCGGAAGGCGATTCGGTCGCCGAGATACTTGAGGCCATCGGCATCGGCGAATGCGGCGGCCCGGGCACCACGGCCGCGCTTGCGATGCTCAACGACGCCGTGAAGAAGGGCGGCGTGATGGCGTCTTCGTCCGTCGGCGGCCTGTCGGGTGCGTTCATCCCCGTGTCCGAGGACGCCGGCATGATCCGCGCCGCGCAGGACGGTGCGCTTTCCATATCGAAGCTCGAAGCCATGACGTGCGTGTGCTCGGTCGGCCTGGACATGATCGCCATCCCCGGCGACACCACCGTCGAGACCATATTCGGGATCATCGCCGACGAGGCGGCCATAGGCATGATCAACAACAAGACCACCGCAGTGCGCCTCATCCCGGCCATCGGCAAGAAGGTCGGCGACGTGCTCGACTTCGGCGGCCTTCTGGGAAGCGCTCCGGTCATGCCCGTGAACCAATACGCCGGCACCGTGTTCGCCCATCGCGGCGGCCGCATGCCTGCGCCCCTCAACTCGCTGAAGAACTAATTCGCGTGTTGGGGACGGGGTGGAGGCTTACACCCCGTCCGCGGATCAAGTGTCGCATCATGCAGCTATCGGCTCAACAGATAGCAAAACATCGGAATATCGAATTACATTTGATATTGTCGCAGCTAAAGACTAGTGCTTTCATAGTTAACGCTGCTTTTCAAGCTGCGCTTTTGTACGAATCCGGACGTGCGCATGCGGCCAATGGCGGCGAAGTGCGAAACCGAAACAGAAAGAACCTCAGATGGCTAAGAACATTCCCTACGACCAGAAGTACTACGACCCCGAGATCGAATGCATGCCGCGCCCCGAGCTGGAGGCCATGCAGCTTCAGCGCTTGAAGGAAATGGTGCGCTACGCCTACGATAACACCGTCTACTACAAGCGCAGCTTCGACGAGGCAGGCGTGACCCCCGATGACATCAAGTCGCTCAAGGACATCGAGCGCTTCCCGTTCATCGACAAGAAGACCGAGCGCGAGACGCAGCACGTCGGAAGCTTCTTCGGCGAGATGTGCTCGGTTCCCGAGGAGGAGGTCATCTTCATGGCCACCTCGTCCGGGTCCACCGGCGTACCCACGGTCAGCCCCTTCACGCAGGAGGACTTCGACCTGTGGCAGGACACCGAGGCGCGTCTGTTCTGGCAGGCCGGCATGCGTCCGAACGACCGCTACGTGCACGGGCTCAACTTCGCGCTGTACGTCGGCGGCCCCGACGTCATCGGCGCGCAGCGGCTGGGGGCGCTTGCCATCTGGGTGGGCGCGGTTCCAAGCGACCGCCTGCTGTTCGTGTTGAAGCAGTACCAGCCCACCGTCATATGGACCAGCCCCAGCTATGCCTGGACGCTTGGCGAGAAGGCCAAGGAGAAGGGCTTCGACCCGCGCACCGACTTCAGCATCCACACCATAATCGTGGCCGGCGAGCCGGGCGGTTCCATCAAGTCCACCCGCGAGGCCATCGAGGACCTGTGGGGCGCCAAGGTCGTCGACTTCTTCGGCCTGTCCGACATCTACGGCGCCTGCGCCGCCATGTGCGAGGCGAAGGACGGGCTTCACATAGTGGAGGACCAGATACTCGTGGAGACGGTCGACCCGAGCACGGGCGAGGTTCTGGAGCCCGGCGAGCAGGGCGAGCTGGTCTACACTACGCTGATGAAGAAGGCGCGCCCCATGATCCGCTTCCGCACGGGCGACATCGGATACGTGTCCACCGAGAAGTGCAGCTGCGGGCGCACCTTGGCGCGCATTCACGTCACCGGGCGCAAGGACGAGATGTTCATCGTGGGCGCCGTCAACGTGTTCCCCACCGACATCGAATACGTCGTGCGTGCGGAGAAGGGCCTTACGGGCGAGTACTCCATCCGCGTGTACGACGAGAACTACACGACGCGGTACGAAGTGTCGGTCGAGCGCGCGCAGGGCTCCGACGAGGCGTATGATGAGGTAGCAAGGCGCGTGGAAGGCGCGCTGAAGACGCACACCGGCGTGCGTCCCGCGAAGGTGATAGTCTACGACGCGGGCAAGCTTGGCACCTCCAGCGAGCACAAGGCGTCTCGCTTCGTTGACGAAAGGACGGCGAAATAATGCCGAAGACGTTCTCCATATCAGGGCAGCACTACCTTTTCGACGTCCAGACCTTCGCGCAGGTGGTCCTGGGCGCGGGCGGCGACGAATACCACTACGCGCTTTACGACCGCACCACCCAGGGCGTCATCGACGACGTCGTCAGCCGCACCAGCGACCTTGGCGTCATATGCCAGACCACGCTCACGGCCGGCCCGATCGACCAGGAGCTCGACCGCGTCGGGCTCGAGTTCCACGAGCTCGCACGAAGCGCCCCGCGCATCGCGCTTCCGAAGAGCCACCCGATGGTGAACCTTCCCAGCATTAGGCTGGAAGAGATGGAAGGCTATCCCTACGTCTACTTCTACCAGGGCGAGGACGCGCCCGACCACTTCTACGAGGAGGCGTTCGGGGCCGTGCCGCGCGACAAGGCCATCGCCTGCACCGACCGCGCGTCGCTTTCCGAGCTGATCGTCGCGCTGAACGGCTACACCGTCACCAGCGGAATCCTTGTGGGCGTCACCGACGGCACGCTGCTGACCACCGTCCCGATGGACACCGACCTCGAGTTGATGCTCGGCTACGTGACGCGCAAGGGTTCGACGCTTTCCGAGCTCGAGCAGAAGTTCGTCGACAGGCTGGGCTCGAACCTTCAGAAGTACGCGGCCCGCATGTAGCGCGGACGCGGGGAAGAGGCAACTCGGCACATGGAGCAGCTCGATCCATTCTGGTTCGTCACGATAGTAACGCTGCTGTCGGGCGCGGGCGGCACGGGAATAGGCGGCCTGATAGGCGCGTTGTTCCGCACCGACAGCAATCGCGCCATAAGCCTTCTGCTCGCCTTCGCGGGAGGCGTCATGAGCGCGATGGTGTGCTTCGACCTGATCGCCGAGGCGGTAGAGGCTGCAGAATACGCCACTGACTGGGGGGTGTGGCTGGTGATTGGCGCGGTCGCGTTGGGCGTCGCGGTGGTCTACGGCCTGAACTTCGTCATCGACAGGCACACCAAGGACGAAGTGCCTCATTCCAGCGCCGAAGAGCATCCCCAGACCCACGACGACATCGACGAGCTGATCCATGCCGACCACTGGGCCGAGCACAGGCGATCAGGCCAGTCGCGTGCCGGACTGGTGATAGCGGGCATCGTCATGGCGGCGGCCATCGCGCTGCACAACATCCCGGAAGGCATGACCATCGGCGCCAGCTTCGCCATCTCCGACGACCTGTTCCTGGGAACGGGCATGACCATGGCGGTGCTCATCGGGCTGCACAACGTGCCGGAAGGCATGGCCGTTTCCGTGCCGCTCATCGGCGGCGGAATGGGCCGCGTGAAGGCGGTGCTCATAACCGCCACCTGCGGCATCCCCACGCTCATCGGCGCATGGCTGGGGCTTTGGCTGGGCGACGTCGGGCCCATGGGGCTGGCGGTCAGCCTCGGGTTCGCCTCGGGGGCGATGCTTTACGTGGTGTACGGCGAGATAATCCCCGAAGCCTTCCTGATGTACCGTTCGAAGCTCCCCGCGTTCGCCATCATTGCCGGCATTCTCCTCGGTATGGCGATGATCTTTTAGGGAAGGGACGTCTGACGGCATCGCCCAACCGAATCCGCGTTCCGCTGCTCGCCTTCGGCTCGTGCGCTCCACTCCCTCGCCTTAATATGCGGCCCTTCGGGCCTCTTTTGTGTCTCAGACGGATTCTCTGGGCAACCCTGCGGCCCTATTATTAATATTTTCCTAAGCTGCATAGTTGGCAAAAGCGAGCGAGCGGCGCCTACAGTGGTTCTAATTCGCGCGAAAGGAACCGA
>CABVEH010000027.1 GCA_902497215.1 uncultured Eggerthellaceae bacterium
CCCCGAGTGGCAGGCCGCCGCATGGGACGGCCGCGAGGGATTCGCGCCCGAGGGCGGCGCGCCCTGGGTGTGGCTGGCGAACGTCGACCACCTGTACTTCAAGCGCGACGGGCTGAACGTCGCCGAGCAGAAGCCGCACCCCCATGGCCACGGCTGGTCGCTGGTCAACAACGTGGACAAATGGTCATGGGAGTAACGGGTGTGACCACGTCGGCGGAAACGGTCGGGGCCGTCCATGCGGCTGCGTCGGCAGGAACGGGCGCCTAATCCCATGCTTCGCTACGTCGCCGGACAGGTCGCGAAATTCGTGTTGCTCATGCTCGCCGTGAGCCTGGTCACGTTCGCCCTGGTCAGCGCATCTCCCGTCGACCCGGCGCAGGCCAACGTGGGGCAGGCCGCGCTGGCTTCCATGGGTGATGCGAAGCGCGCGCAGGTCGCGTCCTACTGGGAGTCCGACCTCCCCTTCCATGAAAGGTACCTGAACTGGCTTGCGGCCGCGCTCCATGGCGACTTGGGAACGTCGCTGCGCTTCAACGCGCCGGTCGCCGACGTCATCGCAACGCGCGCGGGCAACACCCTGGCCCTGATGGCCGTCGCATGGGTGGTCGGTGGCGTGCTGGGGTTCGCGCTGGGCGTGGCCGCCGGAGTGCGCCGCGGGAGCAGGCTTGACGCCGCGGTGAAGGGATACTGCTACCTGCTGGCGTCCACTCCCGTCTTCTGGCTGGCGCTGGTCATGCTTGTGGTGTTCTCGGTGCAGCTGGGGTGGTTCCCCATGGGGTTCTCGGCTCCCATAGGGGTGGCGTCCTCCGACGTCACGCTCGCCGACGCGCTTCACCACATGGCGCTGCCGGCGATCACGCTGTCGGTGACGGGCGTGGCGAACATAGCGCTGCACACCCGCGAGAAGACCATCGACGTGATGGAGAGCGACTACGTCAGGTTCGCCCGCACGCGCGGCGAGTCGACGTGGGGCATCGTGCGACGGCATGGGCTGCGCAACCTGGCCATGCCGGCTATAACGCTGCAGTTCGCGTCGATCTCCGAGATATTCGGCGGCTCGGTGCTTGTGGAGCAGGTGTTCTCGTACCCGGGGCTGGGACAGGCGGCCGTGATAGCCGTGCTTTCCGCCGCGCTGGTGTTCGGCGGCAACCTTGTGGCGAACCTGCTGTACGGCGTGGTTGACCCGCGCATCGCACTGCGCAGAGGCAAGCTTTCTGCGCATGCGGCCAACGAGACGGCCAAAGGAGGCGCGCTGTGAGCCGCATCGACGAAAGATGCACAATCGCAGGAGGCGTCAATGCGGGCAGCGTGGGCATCCTGGCCGACGCGGAGGCAATGGTCAGCGAGGCTCGCCTGCCCAACGCGCCCATCCTGCACGTCCCCAAGCGCCGCAAGCTTTCGAACCGCAAGGCCACGCTCGCCTGCTTCGTGGGCACCGTCGTGCTGCTGACGGCACTGGTCGTGGCGGGACGCCTGGTGGAACCCGCAGCCATGGCGACCGACTTCGCCATGAAGAACCTGCCGCCCAGCCTTGCGCACCCCTTCGGCACCGACTGGATGGGCCGCGACATGCTGCTGCGCACACTGACGGGCCTTTCCACCAGCGTGCTGGTAGGGCTGCTTGCGGCCGCGGCGTCGTCGGTGGTGGCGCTGGTGCTGGGCACGGTGGCCGCCGTAGGCGGAAGGCGCGCCGACGCCGTTGTCACGTGGCTGATCGACCTCTTGATGGGCGTTCCGCACATCGTCCTGCTGATACTCATATCGTGCGCTCTAGGGAAGGGGTTCTGGGGTGTGACCATAGGGGTCGCGCTGACCCATTGGGCGAACCTGGCCCGCGTGGTGCGCGCCGAGGTGCTGCAGTGCAAGCAGTCGCCGTTCGTGGCCGCAGCCACGAAGCTGGGAGCATCGCGCGCGCAGATCGCGTGGCGGCACATGGTCCCCTACGTGCTTCCGCAGTTCCTCGTGGGGCTGGTGCTTCTGTTCCCCCACGCAATCCTGCACGAGGCCGCCATCACTTTCCTGGGCTTCGGGCTGTCGCCCGAGCAGCCCGCCATCGGGATAATCCTGAGCGAGTCCATGCGCTACCTGACCTCGGGGATGTGGTGGCTCGCCGTGTTCCCCGGCCTTGCGTTGGTGGCCACAGTGCTGCTGTTCGACGCCGCCGGCGGAAGCCTGCGCAAGCTGGCCGACCCGCGAAGCGCACAGGAGTAGCCATGGCGGACCTTCGCAACATCGACACCATGGCGGAAGAGGCAGCGGCGCATGTCCGGCCAGCGACGGGAAAGACGGCGGCGCACGTCCACGGCGGCCACACTCATCACGGTCACATGGACGGCGAGCAGCACCATCACCACTCGCATGCCGCCACGTCCGCGCATCCGGGACACCACCACCTGCTGACGGTGGAGGATCTGAGCGTGTCCTTCCGCATGTACGACGAGGATGCGCCGTACTTCTCGGCCAAGCAGCGCGAAGTGGCCGTGATCGAGGACTTGAGCGTGTCGGTGCACGTGGGCGAGATAGTGGCCGTGGTCGGGGCGAGCGGGTCGGGGAAGACGCTGCTAGCCGACTCCATAATGGGCCTGTTCGAGCCGAACGCGCTCGTGTCGGGACGCATATGGTTCGACGGCGAGGAGATGGACGCCGAGGGCCTTGCGCGCCTGCGAGGGCACGGCATATCGCTCGTGCCGCAGAGCGTGCAGAACCTGGACCCGCTGATGAAGGTCGGACGCCAGGTGGAAGGCTTCGCGAGGGCACGTCGCGGCGCAGCCGAGGCGAAGGCGGCCATGGAACGCCTGTTCGCACGGTACGGCCTGGGGCCCGAGGTCGCGGACATGTACCCGTTCCAGCTGTCGGGTGGCATGGCCAGGCGCGTGCTTCTGTGCTGTGCGCTCGCGGACGACCCGCGCCTGATAGTGGCCGACGAGCCCACGCCGGGGCTGGACCTGCCGCTGGCCGTGCGCGCCATGGACGACTTCCGCACCTTCGCCGACGACGGGGGCGGCGTGCTGCTGATAACGCACGACATCGAGCTGGCACTGCGCGTGGCCGACCGCATCGCGGTGTTCAAGGACGGCACGGTGGTGGAGGAGACGGCGGTGGCCAACTTCGCGTCGCCCGAGCTTCTGCGCAGCAAGTTCGCCCGCGAGCTCTGGCATGCGCTCCCCGAGCACGGCTTCGAGGCTCCTGTGGCGCAAGACGATACCGCCATGCATGTGAACGTCGGGGAGCACTTCATGTGCTCACCTTCTCCACGAGCTGCTTTCAAGGACGAGGGGCGCGACGAATGCTAGAGGCCCGGGACATAACGTTCGGCTACGGGAACGGACCGCTGGTGCTGGAAGGCTTCGACCTGCAGGTTGCACCCGGCGAACGCGTGGCTTTGGCTGCACCTTCCGGGTTCGGCAAGTCCACCGCCTGCAGGCTGTTGGCAGGATACGAGCGCCCGGCGTCGGGCCAGGTGCTGGTGGACGGGAGGCCTCTTCCCCGCAAGGGCGCATGCCCCGTGCAGCTGATACAGCAGCATCCCGAGCTTGCCGTCGACCCGCGCCGCCGCATGGCGGCCACCCTGCGCGAGGCCGGCGAGGTGCAGCCCGAGCTGGTGGAGCGCTTCGGCATACGCCGCGAATGGATGAGCCGCTTCCCCCACGAGCTCTCGGGCGGCGAGCTGCAGCGCTTCTGCATCGTGCGCGCGCTCGCGGCGAACCCGCGCTACCTGGTGGCCGACGAGATTTCCACAATGCTTGACGCCGTCACCCAGGCGCAGATCTGGCACGCGCTCGTCGACGAGTGCGACGCGCGCGGCACGGGAATGGTGCTGGTGACGCACTCCCCCGCCCTCACCCAGCGCATCGCCTTGTTGCGAACGACAACTGCACGCTGTGCGGAACATGCGCCGACCCGACGAAATCCCAGCGAATACCTCTGACGGCCACTGCATTTTCGCCTTCGTGCAAGAAAATCGGGCGAAAATGCCAAAAAATCGCCGTTTTCTGTCAATTTCGGTCTGCGATTGCGAGCGTTCAAAAACGCCTCAATCCTCTGAACTGGGCATTCTTGAAAATCTCTTTCAGGCATTCGGTTCGCAATGCCGAAAACCCACGGATTTAGGGTCTAAATTGACAGAAATCGGCGATTTTTTGGCATTTTTTCCCGGTTTTCTGACGCGGAAGCATGTTTCGATGCAATTGGGCATGCGGACGTCCCGTGGTTCACGCAGTTCCGAACCGAGCGACGTGCGTTACGACTACCTTTGCGCGAAAAACTCATGCTCCTTCTCGAGCATCCTGTCAATCGCATTGCGAACAGCCTGCTTGGTTCCTTCACTGTCGACATCCTCGACATTGATTGTGTTGCGTTCGTCGATGTTCGTGGGCTCCCCCCAGATTTTTCTGTATTTCTGGCTGTCGTCAATGGACTTCTTTCCTGAAGCGAAAAAGTCCTTCAGCTCGTTCATCCTGTCTATCGTAGGTGTCGGTTGGTTAAGCGGGCCTAGCTCGAATTGGATGCTCGGCCCCAGCAAACCATAAGGCCTGGGATAGATCCAATAGCTATATGCACCGCTTTCATACCCCCACGAACCCGCACCGTTCGACTTCGTGTCGAGGAAAGCACTCATCTTTTCCGTGGTGAACCAAAGATAGATGCCTGACTCGTCGTTGCCGATACAACCCTGGATAAGCCCCTCGTCACGCATATCACGCAAGACTTCTAAATAAAGTTTCCTGAGACTGCCTTCGATTGCCCCTTGGATGCCTTTCTTACGCTCAAAGACCAGGTCAAACACTTCTTTATGATCTAGATAGAGTTGGTCTAGTTCCTGATCGAGTGCTTCGTTTGGCACGATTCCCAGCCTTTCCAATAGGTCAATGTAGTCGCTGACGAGCAACTGCGCTTTAGGGTCTTCGACCGTAGGAAGCAGATCACGAAGGCAATCTGCGATATCCTCATATGACAGAGGCAGCCATTTTTCAAAGCTCCTCGCTTTGTCCTGCGAAACCTTGCGACCATCAGGAGTAAGGAAAGCGAACAGGCGAACATCGTAGTCGCCGTAACGGCTCTCGATGACGTCGTGATACTTATCGAGCTGGGTGTCGCTTGCGTCAGAATATGTCTTGTTTTCGATACAGAACACGAGCCTGTTGTCATTCGTTCTGAAAAGAAGGTCGATGTTGTCTTCCTTTTCGCGAATCACTATGGAATCGAAAAGGTTCTCTTCCTGCAGACAAAGGAGTCTATTCCTTTCGACGGCGACTGCACATTGCGAACTCAGACAGCCAACAAGCCTTCTAACAAGTGCGTCACCGAGACCATGTGACTCTTTCGAGTCGAGAAGCCATGCGATGAAGTTCGAATGCTTTATCTCCCAGCTTCCCATGCCGACGATTTGAAAGACGTTAGGCCGTCTACCGTGGTCCTCGATTCGCCGGAACAGAGGATCGTCGATAAGGCTCTGTAAGTCTCGCTTGCTTACCATGGTGCCCTTCGATCAACGACTAAAGATGGCTCGAATTATATCGAAGCATGTCAGCGTCAAAGGCTTTGGCCGGAAAGCAATCTGCAAGCCACTTGTTATGCCAAAAATTCGCAATTTCAAAACGCCGATTTGCAACAAAATGCAGCGTTTCATCCTCAACAGCTAGCAATATTTTCCATTCAATTGGAAATTATCTGTAAATCTCGCTATAATTTCCATTGTAATGGAATTCTTTAAAAGGATGCTCACATGCCCGTAGAACAACGAGTGCCTCGCCCGCGATACAACGAAAGGCTGGACAAAAGCATCGGCACCTCGAACGTGAAGGTGCTCACGGGAATACGCCGCTGCGGAAAGTCCACCTTGCTGCACATGCTCACCGAGCGGATGCTTGCCGAAGGCTTCCCGCCCCAGAACGTCTTCTACATGAAGTTCGACCAGTTCGGCATGCCCATAAACCCTGACGCCGAATGGCTCGTCGGCGAACTCTCCCAGGCAAGGGCCGAATCGAACCCGAACTTCCCTTTCCGCGTCTTCCTCGACGAAGTGCAGGAGGTCGGGTCGTGGGAGAAGGTGGTCAGGCAGCTGCATACCGAAAAAGGCATCGACGTGTTCATAACCGGGTCGAACGCCTACGTGCTCTCCTCCGACCTCTCGACCTTTTTGGCCGGCAGGTACGAACAGATAGAAGTCTATCCGCTGTCGTTTCGAGAATACAAGGAATTCGCAGGGGTAGCCGGCGACTACCCGACGGACGAAAACGAGCTGTTCCGTGCATTCATGACCTACGGAGGCATGCCGGGCTTGTTCGAGCTACCCTTCTCGGAAAGCCAGGAAAGGCAGGACGAGCTCGCCTCGCTCTTCGACGCGATAATAGTGAACGACGTCGCCCGGCGTGCGCATATAAGCGATTTCGACCTGCTCGTGAAGCTGATCAAATACGCCTGCTCCACATCCGGGTCCCTGTTCTCGACCAAGAAGATATCCGACTCCCTCACAAGCATGGGCAGGAAAGTAAAGCCGGAAACCGTCGACAACTACCTCGCTGCGTTAGAGCGCGCGTTCGCCATCTATGCATGTAGCCAGGAAGGCCTCTCAGGAAAGCAGGTTCTCAGGCCGTTGAAGAAGCTGTTCCCTGCAGACACGGGCTTCAGGAACCTTCCGAACGGGTTCTCGGGCGCCGATATCGGGTTCCAGCTGGAAAACATCGTATTCATGGAGCTGAAGCGCAGGGGCTACGCGACGTTCGTCGGCGCCATGCAGGATGCGGAAGTGGACTTCGTCGCCAAGCTGGGAGGCGACAAGGCGTACTTCCAGGTGACCACGTCCCTTCTCGACGAGACTGTCTATCAGCGCGAGCTTTCCCCTCTCGAGAAGATAAGCGATTCGTTTCCCAAGACCATCCTCACTCTTGACGGATGGAGAACGGGCGTCACTCCGTCTGGCGTGAGAATCATGGGAATCCGCGAGTGGCTGCTGGATGGCTGATTTGCGCGAAGAGCTCATGCTCCTTCCCCAGCATCCTGCCAAACACGTTGCAAAGCTTCTTAGGTTTTTAACAAAATGCAGGATTTCAAAACGTAGATTCATAACAAATTGCATAATTTCAAAATGCATATTTATGCAAAAGCATCTCGCTGAAATTGCATCACGCGTACTTGCGGGCGTAGTTGTCGCGCAGCATGGAGGCGAGCTTCTCGGCCTGGGCGGCGTAGGCGTCGTGATCGTCCCACGAGTTCGCAGGGTTCAGCATGTCGTCGGGGCAGCCCGGGCAACTGGTGGGCACCATGAACCCGAAGTACGGGTCGCGCACGTAGGCGACGTCATCCAAGCGCCCGTCCACCGCAGCGTTCACCATGGCGCGCGTGCACGCCAGAGGCATGCGCTCGCCGCGCCCGTTCCATCCCGAGTTCACCAGGAACACCCTGGCGCCGGCCGCGGACACCTTCTCCTTCAGCATCTGTGCGTAACGCATCGGGGCAAGCGGCAGGAAAGGCTCGCCGAAGCAGGCCGAGAACGTGGGCACGGGCTCGTCTACGCCCACCTCGGTGCCCGCCACCTTCGACGTGTAGCCGTTGAGGAAGAAGTACATGGCCTGGTCGAGGTCGAGCCGCGCGATCGGCGGAAGCACGCCGAACGCGTCGGCGGCAAGGAACACCACCGTTGAAGGCACCTTCCCCTTCCCGTCCAGCACGGCGCCTTCTATGTGGTCGATCGGGTAGGCCGCCCGCGTGTTCTCGGTGATGGAGGCGTCGAAGAAGTCGGGGCGACGGGTGCGCTCGTCCAGCACGACGTTCTCGAGCAGCGCGCCGAAGCGGATGGCCCTATAGATGTCGGGCTCACCCTGCTCGGTGAGGTCGATGCACTTCGCGTAGCATCCGCCCTCGAAGTTGAACACCATGTCGTCGGCCCAGCCGTGCTCGTCGTCGCCGATCAGCCGCCGCCCCGGGTCGGCCGAAAGCGTGGTCTTGCCGGTGCCGGAAAGCCCGAAGAACACGGCCACCGACCCGTCCGCGCCAGCGTTGGCCGAGCAGTGCATGGGCAGCACTCCCAGGTGGGGCAATACGTAGTTCATGATGGTGAACACGGTCTTCTTCACCTCGCCGGAATAGCGCGTGCCGGCGATCAGCACGCGGCGGCGCCCGAAGTCGACCATGACCGCGGCGCCCGAGCGCGTGCCGTCGCGCTGCGGGTCGCACTCGAACCCGGGCGCCACCAGGAAAGTGTAGTCGGGCACGAAGCCCTCGAGCGCGTCCGCCTCGGGGCGCCTTAGCATCTGGTTGGCGAAGAGCGCCTGCGAGGCCAGCTCGCACACCACTCGGAACGCCCTGTCGTGCTGGGGATGCACGCCGGCGTAGCCGTCGAACACGTACAGCTCGCGGGCGGCCAGGTGGTCCGCCACGCGCGAATAGAGCGCGTCGAACGTCTGCTGCGACACGGGCCGGTTCACCGCGCCCCAGGCTATCTCGTCGTGCACGTCGGGGGCGTCCACGATGAACTTGTCCTTGGCCGAACGCCCCGTGCGCGGCGCGGTGTCAACCACCAGCGCGCCCGTGTCGGAAAGCCTTCCCTCGCCTGCAACCACCGCCCGCTCCACCAGCTCGGCCGGCGCGAGGTTGCGGTGCACCTGGGCACGGGGCTCCAATCCGTCTATAACCACGTCTCCTCCTAGGGCCTGCGGCATGCCTCGCCACCGGCGGCATCGGTCGTTCGTGCGAAGGGTCAGAAAGTCGCCGAATGCAGCATCTCGCGCATGCGGCGCGACGCCTTCTCGTTCACCTTCGGTATGAGGTTGTCCAGAAGCTGCACCATCTTCTGCTGGTTCTCGGGAACCATGCCGTCGAACTTCAGCACGTCGGTGTCATGCGAGCAGTTCACCGAGCACGGGCACGTCAGGTTCGCCACGAAGGTGCGTATCTCCTCGAGCATCTCCACCTCGGTTGGCGCCTTCCAAAGCCCCGCCTCGATGTCGCGGGCCAGCGGCCAGTTCTGGGTGGGGGTCATGGTGACCACCAGTATGCGGTCGGGGCCTGCCTGGCTGAACACCTCGGCCGAGGCCAGCGCGTTTTCCTGGCCGCGTCCGGCGCCAGCCATGCCGGTCAGGTAGAAGAAGGTGAACTTGATGCCCGCATCGTGCAGGCGCCTTCCCTGCTCCACTATGTCGGCCGCGGTGTGGCCCTTCTCCATGAACGCCAGCGCCTCGTCGAGCCCGCTTTCGGCGCCTATGGCTATGTCGTCCACGCCGCGCGCCCGCAAGACGGCCAGCTCGTCGTCGCTCTTGTTGGCGATGTCGGCTATCCGGCAGAAGCCGCCGTAGCTGTTCACGGTGGGGATGCGCGCCTCCACCTGGTCGAACACCTTCACCAGCCGCTTCACGGGAAGCGCGAAGGGGTTGCCGCCCGTGAGGTAGATGCGCCGAGTGAGCGCCGTGGCCTGCTGTGCTATGGCCTCGATGTCGGCCGCCACCTCGTCCTCGGGCAGCGGAGCGAACGGGATGCCCATGAAGATGTCGCAGAAGTGGCACTTCCCATGGGCGCATCCGTCCACTATGGGAAGCATGGGCGCGCCCATGTCCTGAGGCGGCCTGTGTTGTGGCGACTTCACCGGCATGCAAGACTCCAATCCCGCTGCGCAAGCCCGCGTCCGCGGGCTTCGCGCACAGCCCGCTGGCTTTCCGCACATTATACCCCCGGCCTGTGCAGCCGCGAGTCGGCCGCCCGACGCCGCCCGCCATTCCACATAGTCATATAATCTAACGAACGCCGAAACCGCGCCCGCCAGGCGCACCGACCGACCGGGAAGGGCCGAACTGGAATGCCCAAGCACGCCACGAAAGACGCACGCGAGACGGCTTCCGTCGCAAAAGGTGGAAGGCCGTGAGGGCGGCCGACGTATTCATATCCGCACCTGGCAAGCCGGTGCCGCCCGCAAAGAAGGCGGTCAACTACCTGCTTGTGTGCGTGGCCGTGGTCGCCGTGGTGGCGGCGTCGCTGTCGGCCGCGGGGATAGCGCTGAACTTCGACTTCGTCGGCCAGTACCGCGTGCGCATCGTCGACGGGTTCCTGATGACGGTGTGGCTGTCGGTGGCCAGCCTGGCGTGCAGCATGGCCATAGGCATACCCGTCGCCATAGGGCAGGGCTGCCGGTTCGTGCCCGTGCAGTGCCTCTGCGACCTGTACGTGAAGATCATCCGCGGAACGCCGCTTATAGTGCAGATCTACTTCTTCTACTACATAATCGGCACCGCCTGGGGCGTCGACAACAAGGTGGTGGCGGGCATCGTCATACTCTCGCTGTTCTCGGGGGCCTACATCGCCGAGATCGTGCGCGCGGGCTACGAGTCGCTTCCGAAGGGCCCGCTCGAGGCCGCGCGTGCGCTTGGACTCTCGCGGATG
>CABVEH010000028.1 GCA_902497215.1 uncultured Eggerthellaceae bacterium
CGCGTTCCCCATCGCAAGCTGGGGCCTGTGCATCATGTGGCATGGGTAGACGGTGCCGTCGGCGTCGACGCTTATCGTCCTCATGCCAGCGCCGCAGTCGCGCTTCACGGTCAGGTTCATCCCGATTGGGGAATCCACCGCGAGCACGGGTGCGCCGTCGCCCATCGTGAGCATATTGCGCCCCAGCTCGCGCAGCACTTCGTCGTCGGGCAGCAAGCCACCCAGGTCGGGGTCGCCCGGCTCGCAGGTCAGCAGGCTGAAGTTCATGGTCGCACCCAGCTCGCGCGCGAGCGCTACGTACTTCGGCAACTCGTGGATGTTCTTCGCATGCGCGGTGGGGATGATGTGCGCCGCGATGCCCGCGTCCTGCACCATGCGCACCGCGGCCACCAGCTCGTCGAAGCGCTGCTCGCGGCGGATGTACGGGACGGAATCGGCCGAGCACCCGTCGAACGACACCGACACGCCGTCCACGTACGGCGCCATCTCCTCAAGCGCCTCCGCCGTGATGCGCGTGCCGTTGGAAAGCACGTCCACGCGCGGGACGCCGCAGTCCTCCTTGGCATGCCTGACGATGTCGGGAAGGTCGTCTCGCAGGAACGGCTCGCCGCCCGAGATCACCAGGCGCTGCAGCCCAACCGCAGCAAGCTGGTCGATTGCGCGGCAGACGTCGGCAAGGGGTGCGTCGTCCAGGGCGTTGCGGTGCTCGTCCAGCGAGTAGCACCCACGGCATGCGAGGTTGCACCGCTGGGTGACGTGCAGGTAGGCCGAAAGCACCGGGCCTCGCAGGGGCGCAGGGCCGGATGCGGGCGTTTCGCTGGAGGCATTGTGCGCGGAAGATTCGGGGGCATGCGTAGTGCGACCAACGCCGTCGCAGCCGCTTTCGGATGCAGCGCCTTCCGCCCGCTTGAAGAAGCCGCCCTGGGTCAGGTGCTGCAGCAGGTTCCCGTCGATGGCGGCTATCTCGTCCGCAGGAACGTCCTCGCGCAGCATGCGACGGCACGCCTCGGCGCCTTCGCCGGTCAGCCCGATAACGTAGCCGTTCGCTAAATTCCCCACCAGCGGTATTCCGCCGATTTCCTGCATGACCACTTCGTCGTTGAACTTCATGGGCCCGATTCCCCCGTTCGGCAAATGCCTAATATAGTCTCTCGCTAAGATAATCCATCAAAGCTAGCATTGCGATAACAAGTTAACCCTATTTGCTACAGGACTGGAGGTGAAAGATATGCTTTTCTACAGTGCTGAACCGCTGTCCATCTGCTATCCCATTGGCATCAACGGCGCTTGTTTCGCAATCGGCTGGTAAAAAAGACTGCCGGGGAAATACTTACCGAGTTACATCTTTGTGATATCTTCCCCGGCAAACAAATCTTGGGGTCGACGCCATTCGATTCCATACCGAATGGATGCTGCAATTGAGATTCAATCGTAAAGTAGGAAGTCGACCATTACCTCGCATAATAGCAATCTGCAGGTTTCTTTCAGCTTTATGCAAAATAGCATTTGCAATAATGGCCTTATGGGGAATTGCCGTGTTGGGTCTAATCTGCTATTCGCTTGCCACTTCTAATTTCGACAATGGAATACCACCTCTGGGATTAGCGGTTCCCGTTCTGTATGCTCTTTATTCTGTTGATGCTTGCTTTCTGCCAATATTGCTAGGCCGCATTTTGGATGACATCTCAAAAGGCAGAACGCCTTTTACATTGCAAAACGCCAGAAGGCTACTGCTGCTTGCGCTCGTTTTGCTCCTTTACGCGATAATCGAAGCCATCTCAACATCTGTGGATTCGCAATTCGTCCTGTCTTTTGGGAGCAACATGGTTGAAGTAGGCATGCCATCTCATGATCTCGCATCAAATTCGGGAACTACTCTGAATCTCTTCCCTCTTTTGATGTCTGCGATGTTTTTCGCGCTATCATACGTGTTCAAGTATGGGGTATTATTGCAGCAGGAATCTGACGAGACGCTTTAGAAACCGATCCGCACACGATTTTCTGGCTCCAATCAGCATCTTGACCGCAAGGCCTCATAGCACCCGGAAGCAAGCAAACGAAAAGGAACCAAAAGGGGAATCATGGCAATCAAGCTCCTTATAGACCAGGCGCTGGCAAAGCGCAAGATGTCGCTCCAGGAACTCGCAGGGCGCATCGGGATGTCCACCGTCAACCTGTCCGGCTACAAGACCGGCAAGATCAAGGCCATCCGGTTCAACACGCTGAACTCGCTGTGCGAGACCCTGCGCTGCCAGCCGGGCGACCTCATCGCCTACGTGCCTGACGGCCAGGAAGACACGGCAATCCAGCCCTACGGCGGCCAGCAAGTTGAAATGGCGGGCCCTCCGGTGCTCGACTTCGACATCGCCAACGCAGTCAAGCAGCTGCGCGAGGAAACCGGCATGACGCAGTCCGAGTTCGCCAAGGAGTGCGGCGTGCGCAAAAACGTCATCGCGCATCTCGAGGAAGGCGACACGTCCATCCCCATCCAGACGCTTTCGCAGATATCCGAACGCCTCGGCAAGCACATGGAGCTGCGCCTGGGCGTGCGCTTCGTGTAACACGCAACGCTTTTCGCGCCCCGGGGACGGGCGCAAGCTTCGCGACGTGCGGAAACGCGGACACGCAGCGCGTAACCAACAATCATCGGCACCCTGCCATACGGCGGGGTGCTTTGCTATCATCGAGCAATAAACATCGCATGTCAGGCAAACCGAAGCAATCGACCCATCGCAATGCAGACATCTACTCGCGTCATCTATACGCACCCGGAAAGGCAAAGGCCCCTTGAACCCGCCTAACGACATATTCCGCTTCCCCAAAGAGGCCTTCGACGTGCTGCACGCGCTGGAAGAGGCCGGATACGAGGCCTACTTCGTGGGAGGCTGCGTTCGCGACTCCATCATGGGGCGGCCCGTTAGCGACGTGGACATCGCGACGGCTGCACGCTGGCAGGACACCGCCGCGACCTGCGAGGCCTGCGGCATGCGAGCGCACGAGACCGGCACGAAGCACGGAACGGTCACCATCGTTGTGGGAAGCGCAAAGGGCGGCGATTGCACAAACGCGAATAGTGCGGAATGCTTGGAAGGCACCGAAGGCGCAGATGACGGCGGGTGCGCAAGCACCGCTAGTTCGCAGAAGGCCCCGCAGGCCTTCGAGGTGACGACGTACCGAATGGACAGCGCCACGTCCGCCGACTCCAGGCACCCAGACAGCGTCGAGTTCGTGTCGTCCATCGAAGAGGACCTGGCCAGGCGCGACTTCACGATGAACGCGATGGCCTGGCATCCCGAACGCGGGCTCGTGGACCCTTACGGCGGCCAGCAGGACATCGCCGAAGGCGTCATACGCGTGGTCGGCGACCCAAGCCGGCGCTTCCGAGAGGACGCGCTGCGCATACTGCGCGCCTGCCGCTTCGCCAGCCAGCTGGGGTTCCGCATAGACGGCGAGACCTACGAGGCCATGCTTTCGCACAAGAGCCTTCTGGAGAACGTGTCGACGGAACGCGTCACCCACGAGCTCGACCTGCTTCTGCTGGGCGGCCACGTGCACGACGCGCTCATGCGCACCGTCGACGTGCTCTCGTTCGTCGTCCCCGAGCTGATGGCCATGAAGGACTGCGCCCAGCCCACCAAGTACCACTGCTTCGACGTGCTGGAGCACACGGCCTGGGCCGTGCAGCTTGCCGAGCCGACGCGCCTGGTCAGGTGGGCGGCGCTCTGCCACGACATGGGCAAGCCCGCCTGCATGTTCTTCGGCGACGGCGGCGTGGTGCACTTCTACGGGCATGCGGCCGTCAGCGCGAAGCTGGCGCGCGGGATGATGGACCGGCTGCTCATGGGACCGGCCTTCAAGGACGGCCTTTGCGCAATGGTGGCAAACCACAGCGACAAGGTGGCCCCCACCCCGAAGAGCGTGAAGCGCGCGCTGGCGAGAATCGGCGGCGACCCGGTGCTTTTCCGCAGCCTTCTGGCGCTGAAGCGGGCCGACATACTGGCACACGCCCCGGAATACCGCGGCCAGGCGGCAAGCATGGACGAGATAGAGGCCGTGCTGGACGACATGATCGCCAAAGGCGACGCGTTCGCCATACGCCACCTGGCGATAGACGGCAACGACGTCATGGCGCTCGGCCTGGCAGAAGGCCCGGAAGTGGGGCGGGTGCTCCAGGCGGTTCTGGACGCCGTGGTGGACGAAGCCGTCGAGAACGAGCGGGACGCGTTGATCGACTACGTCAACACCCATATGTTGTGCTTATAATATGAGCCCTCCACAAGGGGTTACGCCCCGCGTGCGCGGTCTGTATAATAGCCGCCGATGAACCGCTCCTCCCGAAAGACAGGCACGCTGAAGTACTCCCTCCTGCTGCTGCTTGCGGCAGCCATATGGGGGCTTGGGACCGTGTGCATAAAGGGCATCGTCGAAGAGATCCCGCCCTTCTGGCTCGTCGGCGGCCGCTTCTTCTCGGCCGGCCTCGTGCTGTGCGCCGTATTCGCGCCGCAGCTTGCAAGGCTGGCACGCGAAGGCAGGCTGGCAGACCACCTGAAGGCCAGCCTCATCCTGTCCGTCCCGATGATCGCGGGCTACATGGCCAACTCGCTGGGGCTGACCGACACCACCGCCGCGAAGAGCTCGTTTCTGGCCGGGCTTTACTGCGTGATCGTCCCGTTCATCGCATGGGGACTCACCAGGAAGAGGCCCACCGCCTTCAACATCTCCGCGGCGCTTCTGTGCGTCGTGGGCGTGGGGCTGGTGTCGCTTGCGGGCCAATCCGACCTGACCATGGGCTGGGGCGACGCCGTCACGCTGCTTTCGTCGCTGCTGTTCGCCATCCAGCTCGCTGCCACGTCGAAGATGGCGCCGGGCAGGAACATGCCCGCCATCACGGCTCTGCAGTTCATATTCGGCGGCGCGATGGCGCTCGTGGTGGCCGCGTTCGTCGAACAGCCTCCCGCCATGCAGGTGTTCGCCGACCCCTCTATGATCGCAAGCCTCGCCTACCTGGTGCTGGGCGCCACGTGCGCGGCGCTGCTCTTGCAGAACATCGGCCTGGCGAAGGTCCCTGCCGCGTCGGGGTCGCTTCTCCTCAGCTTCGAGTCTGTGTTCGGCGTTCTCTTCTCCGTAATGCTGCTGAACGAGACGCTGACGCTTCCGATGCTGTGCGGGTTCGGGCTCATTTTCTTGGCTGTGGTCGTAAGCGAATGGCTTCCTTCTTCCGGACTGGCGGCGCGCATGCGCAAGAGGCGCCAGCGTCGGCGCCGTCCGCTTGTGCTAGCATCAGAGAATGACTGATTCCATTCCTCAGCAGTTCGCGCAGCTCGCGCCAAAGCACTTCGACCCCAAGGCCGCGCCTGCGCCGGTCCACTGTAAAGGCGGCGTGGTGTGGGTGTCCTCCCCCGCGCTCGACCGACTGCCGTGGCTGGTCAATGGCACGTCCACGCGCATTGGAGGCGTAAGCACCGGGCACACTGCCTCCATGAACTTCTGTCTGAACGAGTTCGACACGGCCGAGAACGTGGCGCGCAACCGCGAGACGTTCTTCGAGGCGGTCGGAATCGACCCCGAATCGGTGGTGAACTCGCGCCAGGTGCACAAGACCGACATCGCCGTGGTGGACGAGGCCATGATGGCGATGTCGCCGGAACAGCGCGCCGCGCTCAACGGCGACATCGACGGCCTGACCACGGACGTCGCGGGCGTCACGCTGGCCTGCTATTCGGCCGACTGCTGCATAGTCACGGTCGCCGATCCGGCGAACAGGGCGGTGGGGATCGTGCACGCAGGCTGGCGTGGAACGGTGGGCAAGATCGCCGCGAAGCTGCTCGACGTGATGGCCGAAAGGTATGGAACCGACCCGGGCGACGTCGTGTGCTCCATCGCGCCATCCATATGCAGGGACTGCTTCGAGGTGGGACCTGACGTGGTGGATACGGCGCGCGAGGCGTTCGACGACCGCGCATGCGAGGCCATCTTCACTGCGCATGGCAACGGCGACGGGAAGTACCAGTTCGACCTGTGGGAGGCGAACGCGCAGGTGCTGATGGGCGCCGGCGTCCCGCGCGAAAGCATAGAGAAGCCGAACCTGTGCACGTGCTGCAACCCCGACCTCTTCTTCTCGCACCGCGCCTCGCATGGCAAGCGCGGCACCATAATGACGTTCGTGGGCTTGCGGTAGCGCGCTGCGCTACATCTGCTCGAG
Source organism: uncultured Eggerthellaceae bacterium (assembly GCA_902497215.1). The sequence goes on from CABVEH010000028.1 coordinate 6,203, forward strand.
AAGGTCCAGCAGCTCCTGCTTCTTGTGCACGTCGAGCTTCGCATAGATGCGGCGAGTGTGCGTCCGTATGGTGCTCTCGGACACGACGAGGATCTCGGCAATGCGCACCACGGTGTTGCCCCGCGCCACCAGCTCCACCACTTCGGCCTCGCGCGCCGAGAGGCGGTACCGTTCGCGCATGAGATCCACTCGCCTTGACGTCGGGTCGACCACCTTCACGTCGCCGCCGTCACCACCCGATGCGTCTCCAGAACCAGACGCGCCTTCCTCGGCCCCTCCGTTCGACGCTTCCAACGTCCCTGCGGCCACGGCTCGCATCTCCTCCACCGTCGGACGCAAGGCCACCAGCTCGATCGTGGCCACGCGGTCGGTTCCCAAGTTCCTCCTGAATCCTCCGTTGCCGATGAAGTACATCACCGCCAGCACGTATCCGGTGGCCAGCGCCACCATGGCCATCGTGTCTATCCCCATGACGTCAAGGCTTTCCACCCATGCCCCCATGAGGAAGCCGGCGTCGTGCAGCGTGTACACGATTCCGCCGAAGAAACCGTAGATGAACACGGGGTTGATGCCGCGGTCGCGGGAGGCCTGGGCGCACTGGACCATCATGAGCATCGTGGCCACCGAGTAGACCGCGTACAGGATGGCGGCAAGCCATCTCTCGTACGAGCTGGGAAGCAGCGGCAGAAGCAGGATGGCGGTGACCACCAGGGGGAACGCGATGTGGTACATGTCGATAGTGTTGAGCCTGAGGTTCTTGCGCTGCCACGCCACGAGCAGCCCCACCGACGCCAAAAGCGACGCGGCCATGGACAGCATGTTCACCAGCGTGCCCGTGGCGGGGTCGCCGATGGCGAGTGAGCGCATGATGCCGGCGCAGACGCCTATCGCGCCCACGCAGAGCGCGGGGCGCCAGTAGTCGTGGATCACTGCACGGTACACCTTCGGATGCTCGTAGGGGATGTCTTCGAACATGGACTGCGTGGCGTCGATGTCGGGGCTCAGCACGATGATGGCGAGCCCGAACGCCGGGAGGAACACGGTGGGAATCAGGTACACCGTGACCGCGCTGGGTATCAGGTGCAGCGCGAAGTAGATCACCGACGCGTAGGCCGTGCCCAACATCAGCTCGCGGTTCCCCGCATCGGGGCTGCTTCCGGCGAACAGGCGCTGCCACAGCATGAAGAAGCCTGCCGACCCCAGCCCCAGAAGCGCGCCGCCCGCCACGAAAAGCTGCAGGGCGAACGAATCCATGTACATGGCGCACGCGAGGCATGCCCATCCTGCGAAGTAGGGAACGGCGGCGAGAATGACCATGAACCGGCGCGTGGGGCCGGGCAGCCAGTACGACCCGACGGCGCTGGCGAAGTAGCTGACGGAATAGACCGACGCCTGCGCCAGGAAGAACCAGAAGACGATCTCGGGCGTCTGGAACTCGAGGGGCAGGAAGGGAAACACCCCTCCCCACACCCCGGCGGCGTTCACCGCCAGGAAAAGCCCGTAGCCCATCGTGGCAAGGTCGGGCTTGAAAAACGATATCAGCCTCTCCGTCTCCATGAGCAAAGTATATCGCGACGCTTCGCGCGGGGCGTGTCAAGGGACGTTCGCTTTTGACACGCGGTGTATGCCTACTCGAAATCCTTGTGAGGCGTTGCGTTGCTTTCACGCGGCGTTCGAGGCGAAGATTCGACTTCGCTCAGAATGGTTTCAGGTAGCCGCAGCTATTAGCATTTTGACCGCTCTTCGCCAATAAGCCACGTGAAAGCAACGCAATGGGACGCCGAATCGGATGAGAGAGGCATGCACCGCGTGTCAAAAGCGAACGTCCCCCGTCACGCCAAAAAACGCAGTTCTAGCTGGTTTTTCTACAAATTCATCAGTTTTATAGGACAAGTCTCGCACGCGAAGCGCTACATTTCTGGGCAAGGTCGGCAGGAAGGTGCCGGCAGCTTATTGGAGAGAAGGAGGAGGATGTTATGTCGAAGGATGCAACATGCATGACTCGGCGTACGTTCGCAAAGGCGGCAGGAGCCTTGGGAGGGCTTGCCGCGGTCGGTGTCGGAGGAGCCGCCGCCGACCAGCTCTTCGGGAGCTCGGTCCCGCTCGCCCATGCGGATGGCCAGGAGACCATCCACTGGAGCCAGTGCAACGTCAACTGCGGAGGCAACTGCATATTCCAATGGCACTCCAAGGACGGCAAGGCGCTGTACATGGAGACCGACAACATCGGCGACGCCGACTTCCAGTCGCGCGCATGCCTGCGCGGCCGCACCATGCGGCGCTGGCTCAACAGCCCGGACCGCCTGATGTACCCCATGAAGCGCGTGGGCAAGCGCGGCGAGGGCAAGTTCGAGCGCATCAGCTGGGACGAGGCCATCGACACAATCGCCAACAAGCTTAAGCACACGATCGACGAGTACGGCAACGACGCCATCTTCACGATCTACGCCACGGGCATGTACTCCACGACGGGCAACCCGTCGCAGCGCCTGCTCAACTGCATCGGCGGCTCGCTGACCCGCCACTACGACTACTCGACGAACATGATGAGCGCGGCCATGCCCTACATGTTCGGAAGCGCCGAGAACCTTACCGAGGAAGGCACGCACGTAACCCTGGGAGTTCCGGCCAGCGTGTACTCGCCCTACGACAACGTGAACGCCAGCTCGTTCAGCGAGGCCGAGGCCCATTCAGACCTGGTGGTGATGTTCGGCAACAGCCCGGCTGAGACCCGCATGGGCGGCCTCAACCAGGTTTGGGACTTCACGCGCGTCCGCGAGGCCGTGGAAGGCCGCGGCGGACAGGTGATCAACATCGACTACCGCCTGAACGAGACGTCTTCGGGCTACGCACACGAGTGGCAGCCCATCCGCACCGGAACCGACGCGGCCCTGTGCGCGGCGCTCGCCCACGAGTGGATGACAGGCGGCAAGGTGGACAAGGCGCTGATGGACCGCTACTGCGTCGGATACGACGAGGACACCATGCCCGAATCGGCGCGCGGCCAGCACAAGTCCTACACGGACTACATCATGGGCACCGGCTACGACAAGGTGGAGAAGACTCCCGAGTGGGCCGAGCCGATAACGCAGATCCCCGCAGACCGCATCCGCGAGCTGGCGAGGATAATGTCCGAGGCCGAGGCCCCGTTCATCTGCCAGGGCTGGGGAAGCCAGCGCCACACCAACGGCGAGACCACCACGCGCGCCATCACCATGCTTCCGCTTCTGCTGGGCAAGTGGGGCCTTCCCGGCACCAACACCGGCCAGCGCGAGGCCGAGCCTCCGGTGTACCTGGTGGGCAGCATCCCGGCGGGCGACAACCCCGTCGAGGTGTCCATCCCCTGCTACGAGTGGGCCAACGCCGTCGACCACGGCAAGGAGATGACGGCGACGAACGCCGGCCTACAGGGCGGCGACAAGCTGGACAACGACATCAAGTTCATCTGGAACTACGCAGGCAACTGCATCACCAACCAGCACGGCGACATCAACTTCACCCACGACCTGCTGCAGGACGAGAGCAAGTGCGAGTTCATCCTTGTGTGGGACACCGTCATGACCGACTCGGCCAAGTACGCCGACATCCTTCTGCCCGACGCGATGCGTTCCGAGCAGATGAACATGCAGACCCAGGGCTACGCCGAGTACTATACGGGCGTCGTGGTGGGCTCCGCCGCGCAGGATCCGCCCGCGGAATGCCGCTCCAGCTACGACGTGATGGCCGAGATCGCCGACCGCTTCGGCAAGCGCGACGAGTTCACCGAGGGCCGCACCCAGGAGGAGTGGATCGAGCACCTATACAACGAGGGCCGCGAGGCCGAGCCCGACATGCCCACCTTCGAGGAAATCAAGGAGAAGGGCGTGTACAAGACGGAGCTCGCTCCCTCCATCGGGCTGGAGGACTTCAGGCGCGACCCTGCAGCCAACCCGGTTGCCACCCCTTCGGGCAAGATAGAGATCTATTCCGAGACGCTGGACAAACTGAACGACGAATGGGAGCTTCCCGACGGCGACGTCATCTACCCCATCCCGCTGTTCGACCCCGCCTCT
>CABVEH010000029.1 GCA_902497215.1 uncultured Eggerthellaceae bacterium
CATTGCGATGAAAATGTGACAAATGACCCGACCACTGTCACGCTTCGCAATGTGACAAATGACCCGACCACTGTCACGGCACTCCTCGCCGTCGTTAAACGTCGTAGTCCTCGGGGAATTCCTCCACGAAGTCCATCAGCTTCTGCTGGGAATGGATGTCCAGCTTGCGGTAGATGTTGTAGATGTGGCTCTTCGCCGTGTGAGGCGATATGACGAACTTGTCCTGCAGGTAGGCGTTGTTCCTGCCCTTCGCCAGGTAGGGGAGTATCTCGGCCTCGCGCGGCGACAGCTGGTACAGCTTCGCGATGCTTCTGCACTTCGCGTCGAACGCCTCCGATTCGGAGAGCCCTGGGCTGACGGCGATGGGTGGCGTAAGGCCGGAATGGCTCGCCTTGCCTTGCCCGGGGCCGGGTGCGGCAATCGGAACTCGTGGCTCTTCCGGAATGCCGGCCGGCTCGGGGGTGGAGTCGTCGGCGAAGGCGCGATGCCCCCCGGTGGTGCTTGCCGTGTCCTCGTGGTGTTGCTCGACGGGCAGGAAGAACATCACCACCGCCACCAGAAGGATTGCCGTGCCAAGCCTAATGTACCTGATCAGGCTGAGGTCGCCTTCAGGCATGAGCGCTATCGCCGTTGCGATGAGCCATCCCAATGCGAAGCCTACGGCGAATACGAACAGGCGCTTGGGTATGGCGCGGAACACCGGCACCGACCTGGGCATGCATATCTTCCTGACCAGGAACACCGAGTTGGCGATGACCAGGAACGAGCAGGCCGCGGCTATCACCAGGGAAATGACGATCCTCAGGATCTCGCTTTCAAGGGGCATGAGAAGGCACGAGGCGACGGTTATGACGGTTATCACCCTCTGCACGGAGGTGATCCGGAACACGCGCTTGGACAAGTCGGCCCCTATCAGCACCAATGCTCCTGCTGCGAGGCCCCCGATTCCGACAAGAAGCCATACGTGCTCGCGGCCCAGCAGGAAGAAGAACGAAAGCGAGAACACCACGCCGAACAGTATCAGCGACGGCTCTATCTCCCGGGTGAACTCCCATCTCTTCTGCACCGACTCCAAAGGCGCACGTTCCTCGTTGTAGGGCGCCACCTGCGAGGTGTAGACGACCAGGCCCACCGAGGTGACTATGCATACGCTGGCGGCCATGTCCTGCGCATACCAAGGCATGCTTGCAAGAAGAAGGAACACGACGACGCCTGCCGCGGTGGACAGCCCGACGGAAAGCCCCAGCTTGGAAAGGTCGAACCTGGAAAGGACGTCGAGCCAGCAGACTTGAACGAACGTCCCGGCGATTCCTCCAAGCATGAAGAAGAGGCACATGGCCCACGAGGGAATGGGATAGACCTGCGACAGGGCCGCGCTTGCCGAAGGCAGGATGGCCGCAACGGCGGCGACGGCCGTGAGGATCCTCCTGTCGAAGATGTTGAACGAAGGCTTCTTGCCCAGAAGGCTTATGGCCGCGAAGCCTATGGGCGCTCCGACGAACGCGCCAAGCCTTTCGATTGCGGACACCGCCAGACCGTGTGGGCCGTCAGGAAAACCCAGCATCCAGAAGCAGACGAACAGCATCCATACCGTGTAGAGGGAGAACCCGATGACAGCCACCAGCGAGTTGGACGTGAGCTGTCCTTCCTGCATACCGTTCTTCGACACCATCACTCGCTCAGGCCGTCCAATCTTCGCCCACCTTTTGGTCGGCTCGTCGACGGTGCACGACCTTCCTCCTCCAATTCGGAATGATACAGCATTTGGGAGGTTCCACGCGTCTGCCGATTTCCTTCGATCATGCATTATCCAAACGAAGTTCCCAGCTAGAAGCCTCATACCAATATGGTGAGACGAGGCTTTCTTCATCTAATACGACTGAAAAACCATCCCACACCCTTTGAGGGGGATAGTCCGCCCCCGCGCCCAAATAACCTTTCAATCGACCGCAAGCCGCCGACAAGCGGGCGGTTGCGAAACAAGAGGAAAAGGGAAAAGGAAAAAGGGAGGAAGCATGACTGAAACGTCTGTGCCCGTAGGGTCTTCGGATAGCGCTGCGACCGAGTACCACTGGGGCGAGACCAACGGCAAGAAGTATCGCCGTGGGACGCGCCTTGAAAAGAAGCAAGAAACACCCATTCCTGCCGCAGAGACGCCCGACGTCCCGTGGACATGGGAGGAAGACGGCATGACCGTCATCCGAGGCACCGCGCGTTCGGCGCCCGGCTGCCACAACGTATGCGGCATCCTGTCCTACGTCAAGGACGGCAAGCTGGTGAAGGTGGAAGGCGACCCCGAGGACCCCTACAACCAGGGACGTCTTTGCTCCAGGTGCCTTTGCATCCCCGACTACGTCTACCATGAGGACCGCCTGCTGTACCCGATGAAGCGCGCCCGCGAGGACCGCGGCAAGGACAAGTTCGAGCGCATCACCTGGGACGAGGCCTACGACATCATCGTCGAGAACTTCAAGAAGGTCGCAGACGAGTACGGCGTGGACAAGATCGCCTGCTGCCAGGGAACGGGTCGCGACATCCACCAGATCACGCGCATCAATGCATGCTGCGGGTCCCCCAACGAGGGCGTGCCCTACTTCGCAGGCAACTCCTGCTACCTTCCGCGCATCGCCTCTATGGCATGCATGCTGGGCGACCCGTGCGTGATGGACTGCTCGCAGTTCCTTCCGAAGCGCTACGACGACCCGCGCTACGTTGTTCCCGAGTACTGCATCATCTGGGGACATCAGCCCTTCTACTCCAACGCCGACGGCTTCTATGGCCACTGGATCGTCGACCTGATGAAGCGCGGCATGAAGGTGGCAGTGGTCGACCCGAAGCTCACCTGGATCGCCGCCAAGGCCGGCGAGGACTGGCTTCAGGTTAGGCCCGGTGGCGACGGCGCACTTGCCATGGCCATGCTGAAGGTCATCTGCGACGAGAAGCTTTACGACCAGGACTTCTGCGACAAGTGGATCTATGGCCTCGAGGCCGTATGCGACCGCGTCGCCGAGATGGACCTGGACGAGCTGTGCGAGAAGGCATGGGTTCCCAAGGAGGACGTCCAGCGCGTCGCCCGCCGCTACGCCACTAGCAAGCCTGCCGCCATACAGTGGGGCGTTGCCCTCGACCAGCAGACCGGCGGCCAGCAGGCGGCACATGCCGTCACGGCGCTTTGGTGCATCACCGGCAACCTCGACGTGCCTGGCGGAAACGTCATCGGCCGTTCCTGCTGGGGCATCGAGCAGCCCAACTGGACCGGATGCTGGGGCTACGACGAGCTGATGACGCCCGAAGAGGCCGCCAAGCGCATCGGCGTCGAGCGTTACCCGATGTTCGCCGTAGGGTTCAAGAACCTGTCGTCCAACGCCACCATCGAGGCGTGGCAGCGCGGCGAGGTGCCGATCCATGCGGCCTACTTCGCCACCAACAACTTCCTGGCCACTATGGGCGCCCAGGCCGAGCAGCAGCTTGAGTGGTACAAGCAGATCGACTTCTGCGTGTTCCAGGACCTGTTCATGACGCCGACGATGATGGCCCTGGCCGACGTCGTGCTTCCGGCTGCCACCTACGAGGAGCGCAACGGCTTCGGCGGCTTGAACCCCTACCGCATCAGCTGCATCAACAAGGCCATCGAGCCCGTGGGCGAGACCAAGGCCGACAACACCATCTTCCTGGAGCTTGGCAAGCGCCTTACCGAGGCCCTGCGCCCGCAGAACGCCGACATCGCGTGGCCGTGGGACTCCGTCGAGGAGATGTGGGACTACGCGCTCGAGGACGGCGGCTTCACCTGGGACGAGCTTCGCGAATCCACCTGGAAGTATCCTGAGTTCGAGTACCGCAAGTACGAGACCGGCGGCCTGCGCGCCGACGGCGGCCTGGGCTTCCAGACCGAGACCGGCCGCGCCGAGATCTACTCCATGGTGTTCCATCACACCAGCTGGTCCGGCCTCGACCCGCTGCCGAGCTACGTCGAGCCCGTCGAGTCGCCTTACAGCGCCCCCGAGGACGTCGAGGAATACCCCTACATCGTCACCTCCGGCGCCCGCGTGCCGCACTTCTTCCACTCCGAGCAGCGCCAGATGAAGAAGCTGCGCAAGCTGCACCCCGAGCCGCTGTGCTACATCCATCCCGACACCGCCAAGGCCAACGGCATCGCCGAAGGCGACTGGATGATCCTCGAGAACAAGCACGGCAAGTGCCGCTACAAGGCCAAGTTCGACGAGTTCTACGACCCGCGCGTCATGCAGTGCGACCACGGCTGGTGGTTCCCCGAGCGCGATGCCGAGGAGAACGTCGACGACGAGAAGGCCGGCCTGTTCGGCGTGTTGGACAGCCAGATCAACAACCTGGTTCCGTTCGACGCAGGCGTTTCCGGGTTCGGGTCCAACTACAAGGCGATGATGTGCAAGATCTACCGCGCCGACGACCAGAGCTCCAGCTCGCTGTTCGACAAGGACGCCGAAGAAGCAACCGTGGCCTAGCGCCTGTATCGAAGAGAGGAAATCAGGAAATGACAATGAAGGGAATCATGGTGGACGTGAACTACTGCACCGGCTGCGAGGCTTGCATCCTCGCCTGCCAGCAGGAGCGCGGCTTCACCGAGAACGAGTTCGGAATCACCGTCACCCAGCTCGGCCCGTTCAGGCTTGTCCCGGGCAAGAAGCAGTTCGAGTACGACTTCATCCCGCAGTTCACCGACTGGTGCAACCTTTGCGCCGAGCGCACCGCGAAGGGCAAGCAGCCCAGCTGCGTGCAGCATTGCCAGGCCCAGTGCCTTACCTACGGCACCGTCGAGGAGCTTGCTGCGCAGGCCACGTCTCCGAAGCACGTGGTTTACGCGATCAAGGACGAGAAGTAAAGGCGAGGCGACCGCTTCGCAATCCAACCGTGATGCCTGGGGCGCCCTGCAGGTTGCCCCAGGCCATCAAGGGTGTCGATGGCCTTCCTGCAGATCTCGCGATGCGACGAATCGGACGCGTGAGGCACTTGTTCTCCGACGTCGAGGGAAGCGCTTCCGGAGGAATGCCATCGACGCCCCTGAAATAAAGGGGAAAGAAATTGACTGACCAAAGCGTTCAAGATACGACCGTTACGCCCGAATCCCATTCGGCGGCGCAGGGACACGCGCCTGCGCGCTCTGAAAAGACGCCTGGCTTTGCCTGGGTGATCCTGCTGGTGGTGTACCTAGTCAGCCTTGCCGCGGCGATGCTCTGGTTCTCGTGCCCGCCCATGGCCGAGGCCATCATAGGCGGCTACATCATGGGACCTGCGCATGCCCTGGCCGAGGCTACCGGCGACATGAGCATCATGGCCACAGCCGAGGCCTCCATCAACGCGAACTTCGGCATGCTTATGACCTGGGTCGCCATAGGGGCGATAATAACGGCGCTCATCGCGATATTCCTGCAGAGCAAGATGGGAATCAAGTGGATCCTCATCCTGTCTGCAGTGTGCCTCGTCATCGGCGGCGCGATGTCGGCTATGTCCGGCGACAACTTCACGATGCTGTCCGCTGCCCGTCTTGTGATCGGGCTTGGAATCGGGTTCGTGGCGGTGTCGGCCACCACGGCCATATCCATGTGGTTCAACGACGACAAGCGCGCGCTTGCGATGGCCCTCTGGGCGACGTGGGTTCCGGTCTCCATCTTGATCGAGTACAACATCATCGTGCCGATCTGCCTGGGTGGGGACTTCCACATGACATGGTGGGTGGTCACGGCCATTGCCGTGGTCGCGCTCGTGCTGGCGGTGTTCGTATACCGCAAGCCCGAAGGCACGCAGATCTCCACCGAGTCCACCTCGCTGCGCTCGGGTGTGAAGTACGTGACGAAGCGCCAGGTCATCTGCCTGTGCCTGTGCTTCTTCTTCTACACGTTCATCTCCCATGGCTTCACCACGTTCAACTCGACGTTCTTCACGAACCCTGTCGATGCGGGCGGAATGGGATGGGACACCATCTTCGCCAACGCCATCCTCTCCATCGTCACCGCGTCGGGCATCATCGCGCCCATCTTCGGCGCCATTCTGGACCGCATCAACTTCAAGCATAAGTACCTGATGATAGTCATCGGAGCCATCGGATACGTGCTTGCCTGCTGCTTCGGCTTCAAGAACCTGGGCATCCCCATGTTCGTCGTGTACGCCGTATGCATGGTCATCGCGAACGGCATCATGGTTGCCTGCCTGCGCCCGATGATGCCGATGCTGGTGGGACGCGGCGGCGTCACTGCCGTCACGTTGGGCCTGGCCCTCATCACGATCCTGGAGTTCGGCGGCCAGCTGTTCACCAACTTCTACGGCGCAGCGATCGACGCCTGGGGCTTCGCGGTGTCGAGTTTCGCAGTCGGCGTCCCGGTGGCTGTGCTCATGGTCATCTGCGCGCTGCTGGTCAAGCCCGACAAGGAACTCGTCGAGGCGAACGAGCATGCGCATGCGGCGCACTAGTTGATTCCAAAGGGCGGCTTTTGCTGCCCTTTTTTGAATGGCCTCCTTTCGCGTGCGACGTGCGAGGGGGCGGGAGCTGCCGAGGCATCGGCCAAGGCTCCCTGCAAAAGGCTTGAAGGCGCAATGGGGCGCCTGAAAGGATAGAAAGGAAAGATATGTCAGAGAAGATCAGGGTGATCGACGACAACATGCACTTCCTGCCGACGGACCTCTTCACGAACAAGAAGATCCTGAACGGGTTCCTGTACTCGGCACCGATCACCCTAGGCGTGAAGGCGTATCTGGACAAGACGCCTGACGGCAAGAAGGACCAGATCGTCCTCGCCACCGATTCGGGGGAGGAGATCCTGAACTACGTCGAAGGCGACTACACGCTCGAGACGAAGATCCAGGCCATGGACGAGGCCGGGGTGGACATCGCCATGCTGCGCATGCCCGTCTGGCAGGAATGGCTTCCTCTTGACATCTGCAAGGAGGTCAACGACCAGGCCGCCGACATGTGCAAGAAGTCGGAAGGACGCCTGGTGGCGAACGCCGTCGTTCCGCCCTGGGGCCGCCCCGAGGACGTCGACGAGCTGAAGCGCTGCATGGAGGAGCTCGGCATGGTAGGCGTGCAGCTTGCATGCGCCTACGGCAACAAGTTCCTCGACGACGAGCTGTTCGACCCGTACATGAAGTACCTGAACGAGCACAAGATCCGCGCCGTCATCCATCACACGCCGGGCCAGAACATCTTCGCGCCCTTCGAGGACTACACCGTGCTTCGCCGCGAGATGGGCCGCGTGGACGTGCAGGCAGCCGCCGTGGGCCGCGAGATCTATTCGGGCATGTTCGACAAGTATCCCGACCTCGTGTTCGTGCACACGATGCTCGGCGGCAACTGGTTCGGGTTCCAGAACCTGCTTCGCCCGCACCATTCCACCAAGAAGAAGGAGGCCATGAACCGCCTGGCCACCAACGTCGACGCCGAGGCATACGACCGCTACCTGAAGAACAACATCTACTTCGACGCCTGCCATCCGATGAGCTGGGGCAAGGACCAGCTGGAGTGCGCGGTGAAGGTGTGCGGGGCCGACCACATCCTGATGGGGTCGTCGTTCCCGGTGTTCTACGAGTGGCTGGCCCGTTCGGTCGAGTCGATCAATGCACTGGACATCGACGAGAGCGACCGCGAGCTTATCTTGGGCAACAACGCAGCAAGGCTTTTCAACCTGTAACAGCAAGAACAAGGCGCCGGCCGCACCGAACGTGCCGGCGCACCTTCCAACTCTGACTTTAGGAGTGAGAAAATGAGTACAGCAACCGCAACGAGCGACGCCGTAACCGAGGTGCGCAACATCGAGAAGACCCCGTCCTATGCATGGGTCACGCTGATCTTTTCGCTGTTGGCAGCTGTTGCTATAGTGTTCGCATGGATGTGGCTTCCCGGCATCACGTTCCCAGTGTTCAAGAACTGGCTCGCCGAGAACAACGCCCTGTTCGCAAACCCCGCGAACTTCGGGCTTCTTTCCAACGTCATGGGCCTGGTGCCCATCGGAGCGCTGATCATGGCGCTTCCCACCACGTGGATCGTGCGCAAGTGGGGCGCCAAGGTTGGCACGCTGACCGGCATGTGCCTGGCGATCGTCGGCACCGCCCTTTCCGCTGCCACCGTCGGCACCAACTTCTACGCCTTCCTGGTAGGCCGCTTCATCCTGGGCCTCGGCCTTTCCACCACCGTCGTGTCGGGCCCGACCTGCGTGTCCATTTGGTTCCCTGACTCCACGCGCGGCCGCGCCATGGCCATCTGGTCGTGCTGGGCGCCCATCGGCATCTTCGTGTCGAACTTCATCAACGACCCCGTGTACGGCGCCGTCGGAAACAGCATCGCCAACCTCCAGTGGGTCTGGTGCGTGCTCGTCGTGGTGTGCGCCATCCTGTTCGCGATCTTCTTCCGCGCACCGCGCCCTGAGGAGCGTTCGCAGGTATCGCCCGAACGCAAGCCGCTCAAGGACGTGCTCAAGTTCTTCAAGAGCCGCCAGCTTTGGTGCCTGATCATCATGTTCGTCATCTTCAACTACATGAACTATGCGTTCTCGCAGTACCTCAAGACCTGGCTGCAGACCCCGACCGGGCTCGGCGGCTTCGGCTGGGACGCCACCACCGCCGGCATCTGGGGCGGCCTGATCTGCGCCTGCGGCGCTCTAGCCCCCATCGGCGGCCTGATTCTGGACAAGACGCCGCGCAGTAAGAAGTACCTGTGCGTGGTCGCCGGCATCATCGGCCTGACGATCTGCTCGTGCTTCGCGTTCCAGGCCCAGTTCTTCATCCCGTACGTGCTGTTCTTCTGCATCGGCAACATGATGCTCAACGCCTGCTGCCGTCCCCTCGTTCCGACCTTCGTCTTCAAGGGCGGCCAGACCGCCGTCGCCTTCGGGCTGTCGCTGCTGACCCTTGGCCAGTACGCAGGCCAGATCGCCACGTCCTACGTGTTCGCCCCCTTCAACGAGGGCCTTACCGCAGCTTCTAACGTCGCCATCACGGCGAAGCAGCAGGTCCTTGCTTCCGGTGGCACTCCTGCCGATTTCGGCCCGGCAATCGGGCAGGCCGTGCAGGAGGCCATCGGCCAGGGCATCCACGTCGACCCGATGCTCGCCTTCTGGGCGCTCGTGCCGATCGGAATCGTGGGCGTGATCCTTTCGTTCGGCGTCATGCCCTCCAAGAAGATGGCTGCCATGGACAACAAGATGGACGCCGTCAACAAGGCGGAGAAGGAAGTCCGCGAGGTGGCCAAGGAGGCCGCCAAGGACGGCGCCGTCGTCGAAGAGGCCGTCGTGGTCGAGACCGCCGACGACTCCTCGAAGCAGTAGCCCGACTGGATCCTATTGGGCGGGGCCTCGAGGAGGCCTCGCCCTTCTTTCATCCATGGGAAACAGGGAGAAGATAGCCAAGGGCGTCGTGCCGCTGTTCGCGTTGGTGGTCGTTGGCACCGGTCTGGGAGGCATGACCCAGACGGCGTTGAACACCATGGCCGCCGACGTGTTGGCCGACCTTTCCACCGACATCGGGTGGGGGCAGTGGCTCACGACCGTGTACATCTTCTGCATGGGCGCGGCCGTGCCGCTGGCGTCGTTCGTGCAGAGGAAGCTGTCGGTGCGCACGCTAATGCTGGTGTCGTTCTCCCTGTACCTCGTGGGGTCGCTTTGCGACTTCGCCGCCGTGAACTTCCCGATGCTGATAATCGGGCGCGTGATGGAGGCGGTCTCGACCGGCATACTTATGCCGCTTCTACAGACCATCGCCATGACGCGGTTCCCGGACAGCATGCACGGCACCGCCATGGGCTTCGCAGGGATAGCCCTGGGGTTCGCCCCGAACATAGGGCCTGTGATCGGCGGCGCCATTGCATCTTCCGTGGGCTGGCGGTTCCTATTCCTGATCCTTTCGGCGGCGTCGGTCGTGCTGATCTCAGGCACCGTCGCCGTGGTG
>CABVEH010000030.1 GCA_902497215.1 uncultured Eggerthellaceae bacterium
GAACCACGGCCTGAAGACCGGCAACAACGGCTACTTCGTGTGCACCGACGAGTGGTTCGACAACTTCGTTTACGAGGTCGCCATCCCCAAGAAGATGCTGAAGCCCGAGACTTTGAAGGCGCTGGATTCCGAGCCCATCGTGTGGCCGTTCTGGAACACCTTCAACCCTGTGCTGGGGTAATATTTCGTCCTACCGGACAACGTAGGGGCGCACTTCGCGTGCGCCCCTATTCTTATGCTGGGATGCGTGGCGAGCGGCCTTCGTTACGTCCCTCAGCGTTCCCGATGCGCGTTCACCATGCCGATCAGCTCCTGCTTGGAGTGCACGTTCAGCTTCGAGTAGATGTTGCGCGTGTGGTAGTTGACGGTCCCTGCCGCGATGTACAGCTCGCTCTGGATGGCGGCCGCAGAATAGCCTCGCGCCAGCAACGCGAACACGTCCATCTCCCTGTTGGAAAGCCCATGCTCCTTCCCGATGGAATACAGGTCGACCTCGAACGAACCGGAATCGTTGGATCCGGCGATAGAAGTGCTGTCTGGCAGGCCAGCTTCTCCGCCTGCAGCTGCTTGCTCTGCGGCTTCACGTGCAGCAGTCGTACGTTCCCCGTCCAAGTCGGACGATGCGGGACCGTCTCCCGACAGGCCTATCCGATGGTCCCGCCAGCGACACTGCGCCTGCCTGCGCGTTCGCACCAACCTTGCACACGTTCTGCGGGAGCGTCTTCTGCGCCTTCACTATCGCCACGATCAGGCACACCGCGACGACCTCCACGCCGATGAACACCACCGCGAGCGACGCCTGCTTGTTCATCATGTCGCTCAGCGCCGAGTTGGAGAAGCATCCGGCGTACCAGCCTACGGCGTTGAGGGCGAAGTGCGCCACGCGACATAGCGCGTACGTCTTAAGCGAGCTTATCGAGAAGAAGTCGGCGAACCCTACGGCGACCGAGAACAGGGCGATTTCGATCCCTAGCTCTCCGATCGATATGAAGTGCGACGCGGGCACGTGGTCGACCATGGTGAGGAACGGCACGAACACGCACACCAGGAAGCACAGCGGCACCACCATGCACGTGAAGGCGTTCTCGCGGTTGGACACCACTATGAAGACGCATGCCGTGACCAACAGGACCACGGTGACGGTCGTGTAGAAGAAGTACGTGTAACCGCTTTGGTATGAGAAATAGTCGAGGAAGCCCGACGCGAACGCGAAGACGCCTATGGGGAACACGACTATCACGTAGTCCAGGGGACGGTCCTTGTCCGGAATCTCTAGGTCGAAGACCGGGAAGAGCGATTTCCTCACCGAGTGCAGCATGAAGCCGGACACTATGGGCAGCAGCACGGTGGCCATCAGCACGGCGATGCGCGGGAGGTACATCACCGTCATGCAGATCCCCACCGAGACGGCCAGCAGGATCGGGAAGCTTCCTATGGTGGCTCTAAGTCCCACGCGCCTGTATGCGACGACCCATTGCTGAGCGAGGATCCCCGAGAAGACGCCGGTCACGACCGCGCCCACCATGATCACCCACATCGAGTCGACCGCGTTCGCACCCACCATGAACAACGTGCCCACCGAGGTGCCGAGCGCCGATGCCACCTTGATCTTCCCAGACATTATCCTCTCGGAAAGGTCGCCCGGGCCGAACGCTATCACCAGCACCACGACGGACATCAGCAGGCTGCTCAGCGTGTACGGGATGCCCATGAGCGATATCGGGGCGGCGGCCTCGATGCCGGCGCTGTTGGCGTAGAACAGCAGGTATATCCAGGAAAGCAGCAGCGCGACGCCGGAATACGCGGGGAGTATGGCCCCGCGGTCCTCGGAGATGAAGCCGAATTCGGTGCCATTTGCGGGATGCTGCGACAATTGCGCCCCCTAACCTCTCGCTCGTGACGGTGTGCACAATTATCCACCCAAACGGATGCGAAACAGGCCCTCATAGGCGTGAACCATAAGCAGTTTATGGGCGCGGGAGCGAAAACAATATGCCGAAACAGGCGCCTTGGCCCACCTTCGAACCATATGCGAACCATAAGGAATGGACGTTCCGGGCAAGCGCCGTCTTCCGTAGATTCTGCTTCAACGGTTGCCGGGCAAAGGGCCCGGCCATGACATGAAAGGTTGTTGCATCATGACCGAAGCAAAGCAACTGTCGAAGGGAAGGCTGTTCCTGGCGCTGGCCGCGCTGTTCCTTTCCTCAATGTGCACGTTGGGCGACCTGGTGGTGAACCCGATCGTCGCGAACCTGTACGAGGTGTTCGCGGACGACCCCGAGTGGCTGATCAACTTCTCGATCACCGGCCCCGCGCTCGTGGGCCTGCCGTTCGGCATCCTGGCCGGCGTCCTTTGCGACCGCATGGACAAGAAATGGATCATGGTGATCGGCTTCGCCATCTTCACCGTCAGCGCGGTGTTCGGCGCAGTCGAGAACATCTACCTGTTCACCACGCTCCGCTGCTTGGCCACCGGCGTAGGCTGGGGCATCACCAACACGGCGGCGCTGGCCATCCTCGCCGACATGTTCCCGAACGAGGACGAGCACGGCAAGTTCGTGGGCTGGTACAACTCGGCGATGTCCATCATGGGCGCGCTGATGGCCGCCGTGGCCGGGGTGCTGGCCGTCGCAGCATGGCAGAACGCGTTCTTCACCTACTGGATCGCGGTGCCCGTGCTGGTCATGCTCATCCTGTTCCTCCCGAAAATGCCGCCTTCTCACGTCGCGGACGCCGAAGACGGCACGAAGGCCGCTGCCGCCCCTGCTGGCTGGTGGACCAAGCTGATACCGCTGACCATCCAGGTCTTCTTCGTGGCCATCTGCTACTTCGTGATGCTGTACATGATCGCCGTTTACGTGGTTGACGCAGGCGTGGGCGACGAGGCGTTCATCGGCATGCTGGCGTCCGCGGGCACCATCGCGACCGCCGTGGCGTCTCTCGTGTTCGGCGCGGTTTACAAGCGCATGAAGAACTTCGTCTACGTGCCGGCGCTGTTCGTCATGGCCGCTTGCTTCATCGCCATGGGCTTCTTCCCGAGCCCCGTCGTCACCATCGTAGGCGTCGTGGTCGCTGGCTTCTTCTGGCCGTTCTACTTCTGCTACTTCTATGTGCGCGCCACCGAGCTGGTGCCTGCGTCGAAGGGAGGCACCGCGACTTCCATCGTGGCGTTCTCCGACGGGCTCGCCGCGACCGGAAGCTCGTACCTGCTGACCGGCCTGGTGGGCGCAACCGGCATGACCGCCGTGGGAGTGTGGCCGATCATGGGCTACGTCCTGGTGGCCGTGGCCGTGGTGTCCATCATCTACCTGCTCGCCTTCCGCAAGGCCCCGGTTGCCAACGCGCAGGGCGCCGAAGCCGTAAGCGACGAGGCACAGGAAGCCCGCGACGAGGGACTTGGCAACAAATAGCGACATGCCGTAAGTGCACATCGGCGTCGGCAGACCCCTAGATGCCCTTCGCCGACCGCATGCACGAAGCCAAGGGGGATGAATCTCTTCGGATTCGTCCCCCTCGCATAAAGACCTCTCGCAACAAAGGGCGCCCTCCATGCCACAAAGTCGAGACGCCCTTCCTGAACACGCATTCTCTTTCGTACTAAGGACGCAAAATGCACAAGACGGTAGACAAGGTAATCAAAAGTTCGTGTATCTTCACCGCGAACACCCTCGAACCCATCGAGGGTGCGGTGCTGGTCTCGGGCAACGAAATAGTCGACGTCGTACCGCTTTCCGAGGCCGATGGCCATATCGGCCCGGACACCGCTGTCTACGACTGCGGAGACAAGACGGTGGTTCCCGGGTTCAACGACGCGCACACTCATTTCATTCAGAACGGCGTCATGAAGGACGCCGACTACACGCTGAGCCTCGAAGGCGCATCCACCAAGGAAGAAGTCTGCTCCCGCATACGCGAATTCGCCGAAGCCCATCCCAACAACGCCTGGATCGCGGGCTGCGACCTCAACTTCTCGGAATGGGAAGGCGGCGAGGAACCCACGAAGGAGCTGCTTGACGAGCTGGTGCCCGACCGTCCCGCCTACTTCGCGTCGTGGGACATGCATGTGGGCTGGGTCAACAGCAAGGCGCTCGAAGCTGCAGGCTACGCTCCCGACAAGCCAGATCCCGAAGGCGGCATCATTGGCCGCAACGAGGACGGATCGCTGAAGGGGCTGAACTACGAGCCGCCTGCCAACGACCCCGTGTGGGGCATGGCGAACCTGGCGGCCGACATGGACCATGCGCTTGGAAGCGTTATAGGGGAATGCCTTTCCTACGGCGTCACCGCAACCGGATGCGTCTGGCCCTACGGCGGCATCCCCGAGGACGACACCATCCGCGTCTTCTCCGAGTTCGAACGCGACGGCAAGCTTCCCATCCGCGTCAGCTGCTTCGTGAAGTTGGAAGACGGCCTTGCCAACGCGCGCCGCTACGCCCGTGAGCTTGTCGGCGAGCATCTGCGCTTCGCCGGAACCAAGATGATCACCGACGGAGTGTGCGAGGCCCATACCGGTTTCCTCACCGAGCCCTACGCCGACGATCCCACGACGTGCGGCGAGCCCACGATGGGCTACGACGAGCTGCTTCCGCTGGTCAGGCAGGCCGACGCAGCCGGTTACAGCGTTCGCCTTCACGCCATCGGCAATGGGGCCGTCAAGCAGGCGCTGGACGTGTTCGAGAAGGTGGGGCAGGAGCAGGGCTTCAAGGGCCACCGCAACGCCATAGAACACATCGAGACTTGCCGCCCCGAAGACATCGACCGCTTCGCCAGGCTCGGCGTGGTCGCCTCGATGCAGCCGATTCATTCGGTGCTGAACGTTGAAGGCTACCCCGTGCTTCTCGGCGAGAAGTGGGTCCCTTACATGTGGCCTGTGAAGTCGCTGATCGACGCCGGAGCCATCGTGGCCGCAGGCACCGACGCGCCGGTGTGGAACCTGAACCCGATGGAAGGCGTATATGCCGCGATAACCCGTCAACAGCCCTGGGACGGCAAGCCGGAAGGCGGTTTCGTCCCCTCGCAGCGCATCACGCTGGCGCAGGCGCTGCAGGCGTACACGTACGGTTCGGCGGTCGTGGAGAATTTCGATGACCGTATCGGCACCCTTGCTCCCGGCAAGCTTGCCGACGTCGTCGTCATGGACCGCAACCTGTTCAAGTCGACGCCTGACGAGATTTTGGGCGCCAAGCCCGTATACACGTTCATCGACGGCGAAGTGGTGTTCGAGGCCCCTGGGCCCGACCGCGCAGAATAGTTTCTTACGACCGGGGGCCCGATGCGGGCCCCCGCTGCATTTCAAGGAGGCAAGGCCATGACGGAGGCATCGCAGATGGGCAAAGGACGGGTGGCGTTGGCGTTGGCGGCGCTGTTCCTGTCGTCTATGTGCACGATGGGAGACCTTGTCGTAACCCCCGTCGTGGCAAACCTGTATGAGGTGTACTCCGCCGAGCCGATGTGGCTGATCAACCTGGGAATAACCGGTCCTGCGCTTGTTGGATTGCCGTTCGGACTGCTGACAGGCTACCTCTGCGACAGGATGGACAAGAAATGGATCATGGTGGCGGGCTTCGCCGTTTTCACCGTGTCGTCCGTTTTCGGCATAGCGTCGCAGAACATCTACTACTTCGTAAGCATGAGGCTTTGCGCTACCGGGATAGGCTGGGGGATCACCAACACCGCAGCCCTTGCGATTCTGGCCGACATGTTCACCGACGAGGTGAAGCATGCCAAGTTCGTAGGTTGGTATAACGCCGCGATGTCCGTCATCGGCGCACTGCTGGCCTCGGTCGCAGGCTTTTTGGCGCTGGGCGGCTGGACGCATGTCTTCGAGACGTACCTGGTCGCGGTGCCCGTGCTGCTCATGCTGGTTGCTTTCCTTCCGCCCTTCCCTCCGAAGCCCGACACCGCAGTGCGCGTCGAAGAGGTCTGGGGCGAGTCGCGCTCGTCCGCTGCAGCCGTCGCGCGCGGGCTTATGGGCGCCCAGGTGGACGGAAAGGCGGCGCCGAGGTGGTGGTCGCGCCTTGCGCCGTTGACCGTGCAGGTGTTCTTCGTGGCCATGCTCTACTTCATGATCTTCTACATGGTGGGGGTGTTCGTCACGGACAAGCAGCTGGGGGACGAGGCCTTCGTTGGCATGCTGACATCCACCATGACCATCGCCACCGCGATCGGGTCGATCGTGTTCGGAGCCGTGTACAAGGTGCTGCGCAACAAGGTGTACTGGCCTGCGCTCGTGGTCATCGCGGCGGGATACTTCGTGCTGGCCGCGACTGACAGCCAGATTGTGACGGTGGTGACGCTTGCCGTCGTTGGCCTGGCATGGCCCTTCTACTTCTGCTTCTTCTACACTTTCTGCACCGAGATAGTGCCGTCCACGAAGGCGGGGCTAGCCACTTCGATAGTGGCCTCGGCCAACGGGCTTGCCATGACGGCTTCGTCGCAGGTGCTGACCTACGCGCTTGACGCCTCGACGGGAGGATGCGCCCAGGTCTATCCGATCTTCGGTTGCGTGTTGCTGGGAATTCTGGTGGTTTCCATCGTCGTGCAGCGCGCCTTGCGCATTCGTAAAGCCAGTGCGTAGCGTCTCTTTGTTGCGCGCGCTCTAGCTACTCGGGAAGCTTGCAGACGTCGACCCACTCGCTGCCGGGCAGGACGGCTTCGAGTTCGGCGGGGGACAGGGCGATAGCGCTGTTGGAGCTTCCGCAGGCCGGGTAGACGATGTCGAAGCGCTTAAGCGACTCGTCGAGGTACACGTCGCATTCGTCGGACACCCCGAATGGGCACACGCCGCCCACTGCGTGCCCTATGCGCTGTTCGGCCTCGTCGGCGGCCAGCATCTTCGCCTTGGTGTGGAACCGCTCCTTGAACTTCGGGTTCGCCACGCGTGCGTCCCCGGCGCACACGACAAGCGCCACGCGCCCGTCCACGGCGAACGAAAGCGTCTTGGCTATGCGCGCGGGTTCGCAGCCTACGGCCTCGGCGGCCAGCTCGACCGTCGCGCTGGAGGTGTCGAACTCCATCACGTCGGAGTCTTTCCCGTACTGCTTCAGGTAATCCTTGGCTCTTTCCAAAGACATAGCGTCTCCTAATGTCGGAGTGTTCTTAGCCTTCCCGAAGCTTGGCGGCGGCTTCGGCGCGTTGTCGGCACAGGTCCGCCCACTTCGGCATCTTTTCCAGGGTAGCGACCAGGTCGGCCAGCGCTTCGGGCACGTCTATCCCTTGCGGGCACATCCTCGTGCATGCGCCGCACGCGATGCAGTCCTGCGCCCGCTGGCCTTCGGGCACTGCGTCCATCTGCATGGAGATGGTGAAGCTCGTGTCGAACTGCATGTCGTTGTACGTGGCGAGCAGCATGGGGATGTCGATCTGCTGGGGGCATGAATCGGTGCAGTAGCGGCATGCCGTGCACGGGACGCCGCCCTTCAGCGATTCGGCAACGTCCATCAACACGCCTTCCTGCGCTTCGGAAAGCGGCGAGGCGCCCTGGAAGAGGCGGCAGTTCTCCTCGACCTGCTGCAGGTTGGACATTCCGCTGAGCACTACCTTCACGGAGGGGATTCCCTGCAGCCACCGGAACGACCATTCGACGGCGCCCATGTCCGGCGCGGCGGATTGGAGGGCCGCCATCTGGTCGTGGCCCAGCGATGCCAGCTTGCCGCCCCTGAGCGGCTCCATCACCACGATCGGGATTCCGGCGTCTTCGAGCAGCGCCGTCTTCGCTGCTGCGTCTTGCAGCGTCCAGTCAAGGTAGTTCATCTGGATCTGGCAGAACTCCATGATGTTGCCGCCTGCGAACGATGCGGCGGCTTCCGGGTCGCGTTCTGCGAGCTGCGCGTGCTTGCGTGCCCCGTAGTCGAGGAAGCCGGCCAGCAGGTCGGGGCGTCCGTGGCACGAGAATCCCAGATGGCGGATGCGCCCCGCCTTCTTCTGTTCGACGAAGTAGTCGGCAATGCCCCACTTCTCGTCGGTGTATACGTCTATCGATGCCTCGTATACGTTGTGCAGCAGGTAGAAGTCGAAGTGGTCGACGCCGCACTTTTCCAGCTGTTCCTCGAACACGGCGGCGGGGTCGTAGCTTTCGGCGATCTGGTGCCCCGGATACTTCGAGGCCAGAAGGAAGCTCTCGCGGGGATGGCGCGCCAGCGACTTGCCAAGCGCGATTTCGGAACATCCGCCGTGGTATGGGTATGCTGTGTCGAAGTAGTTGACACCGGACGCCAGCGCCATGTCCACCATTGCGTCGACCTGCGCCTGGTCGATGTTCGACGCGTCGCCGTCCACCACCGGAAGGCGCATGGCCCCGAACCCCAGGCGTGCTACTTCGTCCCCTAGAAAGTCGTTAGTCAGCATGTTGTCTCCCTTGTCTTTTTTGCTCTGTGTCTTCATGCTCTTACCTACGCCCCCTGACGTCTCATGACATAGGGGAGCGCCTCGTTTGCCTCATGTCATGCGAGCGCGCCCATGGCGACGTCTCTTATCACATGGACGTGGGAGTCGGAATCGTTAAGGCACGGTATGTAGCGGAACGTCTCGTCCGCAGCCCGGACTTGCGAAGCGCCCGACGCGCCTGCGCCGCCTTTGGCCCCCAGCCATTTCTTGCGCAGCTCGTGCTGGATGTCGTATAGGGTTTCCAAGCAGTCGACCGAGAAGTTGGGCGCCACCACGAACAGGCGCCTTGCGTCGGCAAGGTCGTCGAGGACGGCGCCCGTGAAGGGCGACAGCCACTTGCGGCTTCTGTCGAATCGGCACTGGTAGCCCATCTTCCAATCCGCGTCGCGCAGCCCCAGCTTTTCCGCCACGCCGTGTGCCGTGCGCTGCGCCTGTTCCCCGTAAGTGTCGCCTTTTCGTATGTCGGCAACGGGAATGGAGTGGAACGCGAACAGCAGGCGGTCGCCCGCATCGGCGTCGAGGCCCGATGCCGCAATCGAGTTGGCGACCGCGCCGATGTATGCTTCGTTGTCGCAATAGCTGTCGACGAAGCGAAGGTCGGGGCGCCAGCCTAGCGCGTCCAGCGCCCCTTTGGCGCGATCTCTAACGGCCTCGGTCGTCGAATGGGCGCTCTGCGGGTAGAGCGGAACCAGCGCCACGGTGTCGCAGCCTGCAGCCTTGCATCTGGAAAGCGCGTCTTTCAGCGACGGCTTGGAATAGCTGGAAGCGTGCCGCACGCAGACTACGCCGTCTTCCCGGCATGCCTCTTCCAGCTTTCGGGCGAGCGACGCCATATGCATGTCGAGGGGCGAGCCCCTGTCGGTCCAAATGCGGGCGTACTTGGCGGCCGAGCGGGGCGCGCGCTTGGGAATGATGAACCGGTTGAGGACAAGGTTCCAGACGTGCGGGTTGATCGGGCATATGCGTGGGTCCGACAGGAACAGACGCAAGTAGTCGGCCACGGCGTCGCTCGTAGGCGCAGCCGGGCTTCCGGTGTTCGCTATGACGATGCCTGCGTTGCCGATGATGCGCTCCCTGAAACTATGCCCCGTGTCTCGAAGCGAGTTTATCACTCGCAGTGCTGCACGCTCCCATCATAATGAAATTGTTCTATTTGACATATTACAAATCGCCTTCTAAAATGCTCTATATCGAATAGAACAATTTCGCATGGGAAGGGGTTGGTCACCATGATCGTGTCCATAGACGAATGCTCGTCCGAGCCGCTGTACAAGCAGATCCACGACCAGGTCGTCGCCGGAATCGCCACGGGCGAGCTGGAGCCGGGCATGTCGCTTCCGTCGGTGAGGTCGCTTGCAAGCGACCTGGGAATCAACCTGCACACCGTGAACAAGGCGTACGCGGTCCTTCGAGACGAGGGCTACGTCCAGATGCGAGGGCGCGCCGGCCTTGTGCACCCCGACAACCCCGTAGGC
>CABVEH010000031.1 GCA_902497215.1 uncultured Eggerthellaceae bacterium
CCTCGCGGTCCTTCTGCCTGATGAAGTTCGAGTCGGGCATGTGGCGGCGGTGGAAGTCGTGCCACACGCCGATGTCTTCCAGCAACAGGAACTCCACCCCGTTGATGTCCTCGAAGCGCACCCGCTTCTTGGCCGCAAGAGGGTGCTCGGGAGGCACGGCGATGGACAAGGTCTCGGTCATCAGCAGCATGTTTGCAATCACGGGGAGCAAAAACGGCCTGCTGGATATCCCGAAGTCTATGCTTCCGTCCAACACGCGCTGCTCTATCTCGCTTTCCGACAGCATCTCCGACGTGAGCAGCACGCTGGGGAACCGCTCGACGATGCGCGCCGTCAGATTCCAGAGAGGGGCCGGAGCGCAGGTTCCCACCTTCAACGCCCGCGACCTGCGCGCGGCCTCGTCCACCGCGTCGCACAGCCGCTGCACCTCGCCCAGGACGCTGTGCGCATGCTTCGCCACCATGTGCCCGACGTCGTTCATGGCGACGCGGTTCTTCGCCCTGTCGAACAACGGGTGTCCCAGCTCGGCTTCCAGGCGTTGCACAGAGCGGCTTAGCGCAGGCTGCGAGATGTGCAGCTCTTCTGCGGCGGCCGAGATCGTTCCCAGCCGTTCGATGGCCTCCATCTGGCGCAGTTGTTCAAGCTCCATTGCCTCTCCTGGTATGCGCTGAATGCATAGTGGCTTTCCAGATATGCATTGTACATCGGCCAGGTATGGAGGAAGAATCAGAAGCACAAGGCAACGCGTTTCGCTATGCGTCAGCATGGTGGGCGCAAGAAAACGAAAGGATTCCGCATGATCGACTTCGAGCTGTCCAACGGGGTCAGGATCCCCGCCATGGGCTTTGGCGTCTTCCAGATGAGCAGCGCCGAGGTGCGCGAGCACCTGCCTCAGGCCATAGACCTGGGCTTCCGCCACATCGACACGGCCAACGGCTACTTCAACGAGGTGGCAGTGGGCGAGGTCGTGGCGAAAAGCGGCATCCCGCGCGAGGACTTCTTCATCACGACGAAGCTGTGGCCGCGCGACTATGCCTACGACGATTGCAAGCGGGCCATCGACGCGTCGCTGCGCCGACTTGGGACCGACTACGCCGACCTGATGCTGTTCCACCAGCCCTACGGGGCCTTCACCGACGGATGGCGAGCCATGGAAGAGGCGCTAGCGGCAGGGAAGGTGCGGTCGATCGGCCTGTCCAACTTCCCGCGCGACAAGTACCAGCAGGTGCTCGACGTGGCCGAGGTGGCGCCGCAGGTGCTGCAGGTCGAGCTGAACCCGCGCTGCAACCAACACGAGATGAAGGAATGGCTTGCCGGCACCGGCGTAGTGTTCGAGGGATGGTACCCGCTGGGCCATGGCGACGCGAAGCTGCTCGAGATCCCCGCAATAGCCGACGCCGCCCTGGCGCACGGCGTGACCCCGGCCCAGGTGTGCCTGCGCTGGTCAATCCAGGAAGGCAACGTGGTGTTCCCGAAGACGCTCAACGTGCAGCACATGCGCGAGAACCTGGACGTGTTCGACTTCGAGCTGACGCCTGACGAGATGGCCGCCATCGACGCGATCCCGCAGAAGCCCTACTACGAGGTGCCCGACGAGGCGCCGGCGTTCATTTCGCAGATGCCCGACTTCGACCAGCAGATGTAATTCGCGAAGGAAAGGAACCATCATGGCAATCAAGCAGACCGCAGGACGCGACCAGCTGGGCGACTTCGCCCCGATGTTCGCCGAGCTGAACGACGACGTGCTGTTCGGCGAGGTGTGGAACGACGAGACGCTCGATCCGAAGACGCGCTCGATGCTGACGGTGACCACCCTTGTTGCGAAGGGGCTGATCGACCAGTCGTTCCAGTTCCACCTGGCTTCGGCGAAGGCCAACGGAATCACCGCCAAGGAGATGGCGGCGCTTTTGACGCACGTGGCCTTCTACGCCGGATGGCCGAACGCTTGGGCCGCGTTCCGCATGGCCAAGGAAGTCTACGGGGAATAAGAGCTTGCGGCGTGTCGGGTCATGTGACAATGGGGTCGGGTCTTTTGTCACATTGGGCGTGACAGGCTCCTCGTCTCCAGGCGAGTCATCAGCCCAATGTGACAAAAGACCCGACCCCATTGCCACATGTCAAAAGCGAACGTCCCCGGACACGCCGCTCTCAGGCGTCAGTACTTGTTGACGCCGCAGCGCTTCTTGATCTCGAGGATCTCGGGAGGGATGTCCTCATCGGGCATGTTCTTCGGGGCGTCGTCGGTGCCTGCCTCCACGGCCACGTCGTAGTACCAGCACTTGTAGGTGATGAAGTCGAGGGCTTCCTGCAGTTTGGCCATTTCGCGTTCGACCGCCTCCTTGCGGCCGTGCACCAGCTGCCTGCGTTGCTCCAGCGTCGAATCGCCCTCCAGGTAGAGGTCGACGAAGCTCTTTATCTCCTTGATGGGCATGCCGCTGCGCTTCATTCTCTCGATGAAGCGGAACCACTCCAGGTCGCTTTCATCGAACATGCGGGTGCCTCCGCTGCTGCGCTCCATGTGCGGAAGCAGGCCCTCCTTGTCGTAGTACCGCAAGGCCGAGGGGGTCGTACCGAGCAGCTTCGCTGCGTCGCCGATCGTGTACATCATCGAAAGCGTCCTTTCGCCGAAAGAAAGTCCTTGACTTAAACCTAGCTTTAACTATTAGGATTCGGATTGCAATTCACGTCATTGGAAGAATACCACTCGAAAAGACGAAGGGGAAATTGTTTGGGGGAGGGGCAAGGGCGTGTGTCAGGGGACGTTCACTTTCGACACATGCTCTGGAACATGTGTCGAAAGTGAACGTCCCCTGACACACGCCCCACGACAACGAAAGGGGAAATGCAAATGCAAGCAATCAGCAGAAGGAGCTTCGTGAGGCTGGGGGCCATGGCGGGGATGTCGGCCTTGGCGGCGATGTCGTTGTCAGCGTGCGGTACGCCACGGTCGGAGTCGTCAGGCTCTTCGCAAGGTTCGCAGTCGTCCAGCAGCTCTTCGAACGGGGAGGCAAGCATGGCATCAAGCAGCAGTTCCGCATCGTCCGCAGCCGCGAGCACGGTCGCAGGCGGCAAAACCCTCGTGGCGGTGTTCTCGTGGTCGGGCAACACGCTGCAGGTGGCCGAGCACATCAACGAACAGGTGGAAAGCGACCTGTTCCGCATCGAGCCTGCGGATCCCTACACCACCAGCTATGACGAGGTTCTGGACGTGGCACAGGCCGAGCAGCAGTCGGGCGCGCTTCCCGAGTTCGTTGGGGACGTGCAGGACTGGGACCAGTACGACACCATCTTCCTGGGCTATCCGGTGTGGTGGTACGACGCCCCGCAGATAATCAAGAGCTTCGCTGCGGCGCACGACTTCGAGGGCAAGACGGTCGTCCCGTTCTGCACCAGCGGCGGATCGCAGCTTTCCACTACCCTCGACAGCATCAACGAAGGATGCGCAGGCGCGACGATCATGGACGGCATCACCATTCCCGGAGGCTCGGTGGCGTCGCGCATGGGCGACGTGGACGCGTGGCTTGCCGGGCTCGGGCTGTAGCCATGAGGCCCGTCACCAGGAGGTCGTTCGTTCGCGCGGGTGCCGCAGCGGCCGTCCTGGGCGCAGCCGGCGCTCTGCCTGGATGCTCGGGATGGACGCCTCGCAGCGCACAGCAGGACACCCAATCGCAGGCCGGCTCAGGTAACGGAGGCGAAACCATGCAACAGCAAACAACCGCCCAGATAGACGACGGCCTGGTGCTCATAGAGGGCGGCACGTTCATGATGGGAAGCCCCGAAAGCGAGCCGTGGCGGGGTGCCGACGAAACGCTCCACGAGGTCACGGTGAGCGACTTCTACATCTCCGACAAGGAAGTCACGCAGGGCGAGTATGCGGCCCTTATGCAGGCGAACCCAAGCGTGCACGTCGGCGACGCGCTTCCGGTGGAGTCGTTATCGTGGCTTGACGCGGTGGCCTTCTGCAACGCGCTCTCCCAAAGGGAGGGCCTTCAGGCGGCGTACTCGGTTTCGGGAACGGACGTGTCGTGGGACCGTGCGGCGGACGGCTACCGCCTTCCCACCGAGGCGGAATGGGAGTACGCGTGCCGCGCAGCGACCACGACGCCGTTCAACACGCAGACCTACGTGAGCGCCGACACCGAGGCGAACTACTACGGAACCTATCCGTACGAGATAGAGAACAACTACTTCTCGCAAGGGAACCTGCAGACGTCGCCCGGAATCTACAGGCGCGAGCCGATAGAACCGGGCAGCTTCGCGCCGAACGCATGGGGCCTTTACGACATGCACGGCAACGTCGCCGAATGGGTGTGGGACGCCTACGGGCCTTACGACACGGCAGCGGCAACCGACCCTGCAGGCTCCGATTCCGGCACGTTGCGCGTCAACAGGGGCGGTGGCTGGAACGACTTCGGGAAGAACCTGCGAAGCGCCTACCGCGCCGCGTTGCCCGCCGACGGGGCCAGCCCCAGCGTCGGGTTCCGCGTGGCGCGCAACGCCAGCCCTGGCGCAGGACTGGTGGGGGTGGCAGCCGCTGCTGCAGGCGCCCAAGCTGGCGGAACGGGCGCGGGCGACGGCATCATCGTGTTCTATTCCTGGAGCGGCAACACGCGCTCCATCGCGCAGGAGATTTCCAGACAGACCGGTTTCCAAGCCGTCGAGCTCGAATTGGAGCGGCCGTACTCGACCGACTACAGCACTTGTTTGGAAGAGGCACAGCGCGACCAAAACGCTCAGGCACGACCCGCGCTGGTAACGCGCATCGACGACCTCGACCGCTACGACACGGTTCTGGTCGGCTACCCCAACTGGTGGGCTTCCATTCCTATGCCCGTCGCAACCTTCCTCGAATCCTACGACTTCGCAGGCAAGACGGTGTTGCCGTTCTGCAGCAACGGCGGAGGCGGCCTGGGCCAGAGCGTGTCGGCGATTTCGAAGCTGGTGCCCGCTGCCACAGTGAAGGACGGCCTTTCCATCTACTACTCGGGCGGCGCAAGCATGTCTTCCGACGTGTCCGCATGGCTTGATGCGTGCGGGGTCTCCCGATGACGAAGATCGCGGAAGCGCCGACTGCTGTGGCGAATCCTGAAGAAGCGAGCGAAGCGAAGGGGACGCAGGCGCGGCAGTTTGAAACGCGTGACAAACCGTCGCATTCGCGCATGGCGGTCGGAGCTTCCCGCAAGGTTCGCATTGTCGTGGACGCGTTGCTGGCCATTCTGCTGGTGCTGGTAGTCGCTCTGCCCGTGACCCATGCCGTGGCTCACGAATGGGTGGGCATCGGCGTGGTGGTGCTTGCAATCGTGCACGTGTGCATCAATGCGAGGCGCATCGTCCGCATGGCGAAGAGGCATTCGCCCGGCACCATGCTGGCGCTGCTTCTGGACTTGGCGCTTGTCGTGGGCATCGTGGCCATGACCGCAAGCTCGCTGGTGCTGTCCGAGCACGTCTTCTCATGGTTGCCGGCATTCCCGGGAGCGTCTTGGGCACGCACGCTGCACCTTGCGGGGTCGTACTGGCTTTTCGTCTTGGCGTTCGTGCACTGCGGGATTCATTTCAAGGAGATCGCTGGGAAGGCTATGCGGCGCCCCGTGTGGAAGTGGGTGGGTCGCGTTGCGTTCGCGGCTTGCCTGGTCGTGGGCGCCTATTGGTTCGCGCAGATGGGCATCTGGTCGTACATGACCCTGCAGGTGCAGTTCGCCTTCATCGACCCCACGGTTCCCTGGTGGGCGAAGGCTGGCCAGTTCACGGCCATGGCGGTGGCGATTGCAGGCATCAGCCACTACTGCGCCAGCGTCGTTCGCAAGCTTGCATGACAGGGGACGGGAAGCGGGGCGCCCCGCAAGCTTGCGAGGCTGCAATGCGGCTCTCGCGAAGGTTCTGCGGAACATTAGCGTTTTGAACAGGGGACGTGTTTTTCGTTCAATCACGAAATGTGCGCGCCAACAGAGTTGCCTCTTCGAAACGTGATTGAACGAAAAACACGTCCCCTGTTCAAAACGCCATGTGTCAAAAGCGAACGTCCCCTGTCACGCCCTCAAGGTAACGGCGCAAAAACGCTAACGCGTCCATAGCTTCACCGTTGCATGACGCGCCGCGCACGGCTTGGCGAAGGTCCTATGCTTCCTTGTAGCCGGCATCGGGGAGCAACCCGACGCCCAACTAGCAACGAACGGCTTGCGAACGCCGTTTGCGGAGGGAAAGGAAGCCGCCATGACGTACCATCATCTTATGGAGAAGCTGATCAAGCAGCAGGACGACATCATGTCCGAGATCGACAAGCTGAGGGACGAAGGAAAGCTGCCCGAGGAGCTAGACAAGGCCGCGGCCGGCGTGCTTGTATGGACGGCCGAAGCCGACAAGGACCTAGGCCCCGGCGAAATTCCGCAGGACATCCCCGACACCGATCCGCTGAGCATGTTCTCGAACGTGCTGTTCGACTACCAGGACCTGTTCGAAGGGCGCCTTCGCGATCATCTGGCGCTCTACCGCGAGTACGCGGAAGGCATCTTCCAGATGGCGCACCCGGAAGCCAAGTAGCCTGAAGCGCGACAGAAAGCCTCGAAGGGGCCGGCCATCCAGGTCGGCTCCTTTTTTTGGAAACGTTGCAAGGATTCGTCGGCCTGAATCGTGTTATAAGCAGAGGGAAGGAAAGCGGCACTAAGGCCACCGAGTCTGACGGCAGGGCAGGGGATTGCGCGCAAACGACGACATCGAGAACGCGATAGAAGGCTTCGGGCCGACGGTCTGGCGCGTGTGCGCCAACTTCTTCGCGAACGAACAGGACGCGCAGGACGCCTTCCAGGAAACGTTCCTGAAGTATGCGCTTGCCGACTCGGTGCAGTTCGACGGCGACGAGCACCGCAAGGCGTGGCTTATAAAGGTGTCTTCCAACGTCTGCCGGGACATGCTGCGTGCGGCGCATCGAAGCGACGTGCCCCTGGGCGACGAAGCCGAGGGCGTTGCGTGCGTCCCGTCGGGCGACGAAAGCCGTCCGGATTCGCGCCGCCTCGAAATTATCGAGGCGTTCCGATCGCTTGACGACCCTCCCAGGATGCCGTTGTACCTTTCGCTCTACGAAGGCTACACGGCGCCCGAGATAGCAGAGATGATGGACGCTCCGGTGAACACGGTCTATTCGTGGATCTCCAGGGGCAGAAAGATGCTCAAGGAGGCCTTGTCGTGAACGATCGCGAACTGGAAAGGGAAGTCAGGGAAGCCTTCGACGGCGTGGAACTTCCCAAAGACGTCAAGAAGCAGGCTCTGGAATACGTGTTGGCGCAGGCGCATGCGCAAACGCAGCCGCAGCCCGACGTGCAGGTGCAGGCTGGCACGCAGGCGCAGACGTCCGCATCCGTGCAGCCGCAGGTTGCCCAATGCGACCCCATGGAATTCGCAGCCGCAATGGCTCCGGCCAGCCGAAGGAAGCGCGGACGCTGGAAGGTCGTCGGGGCGGCAAGCGGCGCTGTCGCGGCGTGTCTTGTCCTTGCGCTCGCCGTGTTCGGAGTCACGCAGCTTCCCAACCTTGCGCCTCAGCCTTCCGAAAGCGAGCCGCCTGCGGCCGAGACGACCGCAGTCGAATCCGCCGCACCTGAAGCGTCCGCAACGCTTCCCGACCTCGAGACCACGGCGTTCGTCGACATAGACATCAACCCTTCCGTGCAGCTGAGGCTGAACAGCTCCGACTGCGTCGTTGGCGCGGAAGGCATCAACGACGACGGAGCCAGCCTGCTTTCGTCGGTTCCGGTGGACGGGCTTCCCTACGGGCAGGCGCTGCGCGCGTTGACGAGCAGCGAGGCGCTTGCGCCATACGTCGACGGCGACCCCTTCATAGCGCTGAGCGTGTCCTCCGAGAACCAGGACCAGGAACGCGCCTTGACGAACGTCAGCGAAACCTATCTTGCAAGCTGCCCCTACAGAGGGTCGTGCAACGGCTTCAGCCAGCAGTTCTACGACGAGGCGCACAGCCACGGCATGGGCTGCGGGCGTTACGCGGCGGCCATAAGGCTTTCCGAGCTCGATCCGAGCATTTCCGTCGACGACTGTTCCGGCATGACCATGCGCGAGCTGCACGACCGCATCGCCCATTGCGAGTCGGCCGCCGGGCAAGATGCGGGTTCTGCCGACGATTCGGCATCCGGGCAGGGCAATGGAAGCGGATCAGGAAACGGCACGGGACAGAACGGCGGATCGGGAAGCGGACAGGGCACGGCTCCGGGACAGGGCTACGGGCAAGGCCAGGGATACGGGCACCACGGAAACCACGGGGCGCACCACGGCTGGGACTAGGCCTCGGCATCCGAGTGTGCCATTTGATGTGTTCTAATGGCACACTAATGGCACAAAAGCATACGTCCCCCGACACACGGCCTATACGTCGTCTCCGACCACTTCCGCCGCTTCTTCCTGCTCGATGGGCGTCAATTGCGCCGGGTTCCTCGAGGCCTTCATGGACGCGCGTACGGCGTCTATGCCTACCAGCGCCAGCCCGGTCCAGATGCATCCGAAGCACACGGCATGCGCCATGGTGAAGGGCTCGCCGTTCACGAACACGCCGATCAGTAGGGCTATCGTGGGGCTCAGGTACTGTATGAACCCTAGCAGCGTCAGCGGGATGGAGTTCGCGGCCGTGGCGAACAGGATCAGCGGGATGGCGGTTATCGCGCCGCCGCCCACCAGAAGTGCCGTCGTTGTCCATCCCGATACGCTGTACGTGTCGCCCAGGAAGGCATGCTGGCCGGTGGCGAACGCGAACGCCACAGCGAACACCACGGCGAAGGGCAGCATGACCGTGCTTTCCACCGCGATGGCTTCGACCGCAGGGTAGCCGCCCTTCTTCTTGATGGCGCCGTAGACCCCGAACGTCAGCGCCAACAAGATGGCCATCCACGGCACCTCTCCGTATGCTGCCACGAAGAACGAGATGCCTACGACGCACAGCGCGACGGCGGCCCACTGCAGCGGAGACAGCCTTTCCTTGAAGACGATCAGCCCCAGCACGATGGACACCAGCGGGTTGCAGTAGTAGCCGATGGACGTCTCGACTATGCGGTCCATGTCCACGGCGAATATGTAGATGCTCCAGTTGGCGGCGATCAGCGCCGCGGCCGGCACGAGGTACTTCAGGGCACGCTTGTCCTTCAGAAGACCTATGAAGTCCCAGCGGCCTATGAAGCAGACGACTGCCGTGAACGCGAAGCACCAGATCATGCGCTGGGCGATCACCTCGAAGGAGTCGACGCCGCCGATCAGCTTCCAGTACAGGGGGAACGTTCCCCACATGCAATAGCAGCCGAACGCGGCGACGATCCCCCGCTGCGTGCGTTTCTTCAAGGCTGCTGCATCGATTTCCATGCCTTCGATGTTATTCCAAAGCGTTCGGCGTGTCATCCGGCCTGGTTACGGCGTTGTTACGGCTTGACCGGCACCGGCGCGGCATTGCTAAACTGGACGGGACCAGATCGAGGGGCATGCGGCTTCGAGGCGCATGCTTGACGAAAGGAAGGCATCAATGGGAATCGTCGAAGGCAAGGTGGCCATAGTCACGGGCGGCACGCGCGGAATCGGATACACCATAGTCAGGGA
>CABVEH010000032.1 GCA_902497215.1 uncultured Eggerthellaceae bacterium
TTCCATGTCCTTGGCCGCCTCGGTGGCGTTCTCGTACGCCGCAGAAAGCGCGCTTCCCAGGCTGAAGTGGACCACCTCGCGTCCGCCCTCGGCGAGCTCTTCGAAGTACTGGCGGTACTGGTAGGGCGCGCAGGCCCCGGTGGTCGGAAGCGACTTGTCCTCCCAATAGCCTTCGAACAGGTCGGCAGGGGTTATGTCGACGCTGTCCAGATGGTCCTTGCCGCGGAACTCGATGTGGAACGGGAAGGTATGGACGCCGTGCCTTTCGCGCAGTTCCTCCGAAAGGTCGCAAGTACTGTCGGCACTTATGACGACATCGCTCATGGGCTCCTCTTCTCTACTCGACGAACAGGTCGGTGAACTGGAAAGTGGTGCAGTCCACCAGGCCGCGGTTGGTCAGGCGTAGCTCTGGCAGGCAGGCCAGAGGGATAAGCGCCATGGTCATGAACGGCGACGGCATGGTGCATCCGATGTCGGCCCACGTCTGCTCGAGCGCATGCACCTTCTCGCTCATCTCGGCGGCCCCAAGGTCGTTCATCAGCCCGGCGATGGGAAGCTCAACAAGCCCCAGCACCTCGCCGTCGGCCACGACCACCATGCCCCCGCCGCATTCGGCCAGGGTGTTGGCGGCCAGCGCCATGTCGGCGTCGTTGGTGCCCACCACCAGCAGGTTGTGGGCGTCGTGCGCCACGGTGGACGCCATGGCACCGCGCTTGATGCCAAAGCCCTTGGTGAAGCCCACCCCGAAGGTGCCCGTCTCGTGATGGCGTTCGAACACGAAGGTCTTCAGCACGTCCTGCGAAAGGTCGCTGTGCAGCTGGCCGTCCTTCACGGGCAGTTGGACATGGGTTTCGAACGCGCCCACCTTCCCGGGAATTATCTCGATGGCGCGCACCGTGACCTCGTCGCCGTCGCTTGCGCCCTCGGGGGCTTCCACCGCGAAATCAGACGGCGTAAGCGTGCGGCCCAGGTGCATGGAATGGGTGACCCATTCGGGGAACTCGAAGCGCGGGTAGTCGAAAAGCGGCCTGCCGTTTTCGGCCACCACTTCGCCGTCGATCATCATGCGCACGACGTTTAGGCTGTCCAGGCCGTCCAGGAACACGATGTCGGCGCACTTGCCCGGAGTTATGGACCCCAGCTCGTTGTCCATGCGGAAGCAGGTGGCCACGTTGATGGTCATCATCTGGATCGCCTGCACCACGGGGATGCCGCACTCCACGGCCACTCGCAGGACATGGTCAAGGTGGCCGTCTTCCACGAGCGTGTGAGGGTGCGTGTCGTCCGAGATCAGGTTGGCGAAACGGGTGTCGATATCGTTGTCGGTTATAGCGTGCGCAAGTTCGGGAAGGTCGTGCCATGCCGAGCCATAGCGCAACTGGGCGTACTGTCCCAGGCGCATCTTCGCCAACGCGTCCTCGGCGCGCGTGGACTCGTGGCAGCAGCGCACGCCCGAGGCCACGTAGGCGTTCAGCCCGCGGTCGGTTTCGGGAATGGAATAGTGGCCGGTTACAACCTTGTCGGCCTTGAGCGTCTCGGCCAGTTCGCCGTGGGCGTGGTCGGTCCCGGTCAGCACGCCTGGGAAGTTCATCATCTCGCCCAGGCCTACGACGCCGTCCCACGTCATGGACTCGGCGATGTCGGCTGGGCCCACGGACGCGCCCGTGTCCTCGAAGCCAGGCACGGCGGGGACGCACGAAGGCGTGGTGACCATGGCCTTAAGCGGGGTGCGGGCGGCGTCGTCCATCATGACCTTCACGCCTTCGAGCCCCAGGACATTGCATATCTCGTGGGGGTCCCAGTAGATGCCTGCGGTTCCATGGGGAACGACCGCCCTGGCATATTCGCCGGCGCCCATCATGGACGACTCCACATGGATGTGGCCGTCCAGGAACCCAGGCGCGATTGTCTGGCCGGCCGCGTCGATTACCTGCGTGCCTTCGCCTATGCAATGGTCGGCCTCTCCCACGTAGGCGACGCGTCCTTCGGCTATGGCCACGTCGACGCCCTTCTGGACCTCGGCCGTGCACACATTCACGAGGTCGGCGCCTTTGATGACCACGTCGGCCGGCTTTTCGCCCTGCGCCACGGCGGCAAGCGTTTGCGTGCATTCCCAAAGCGGCTTCTTGCAGAAATGGTTGAGCATGGAACGCCTCCTAGCCCTTTTCGCGAGCATTGACTTGCGCTGCCTCCATCATACGACCTTTAGTGGACGTGCGGCATACGAACCTTTGTCAATTTCTCGGCTGCAATCCGAACGTGCATGCGGCGGCCGTACAACTGCTGAATTAGTTTCCGAGCGTCAAATGCCGAACGCCCGTCGCAATGCCTTCTCACGGTCATCAAAGACCGGACGGAACAGGTCGAGTTCCCTCTTGGCGCACCCGTTCGCAACCGCATAGGCTTCCCACCCCGAAACGACGGAAAGGACCCTGCGCACTTCGTCGGATGCCGCTTCGTCGTCAAGCTGCGCATAGGCGGCCAGGCTGCGCAGCGCTTCGGCTTCTTCGCGCTCCGCCTCGCCCATGATCGATGTGGCGCGAGAGGCGTTCGCATAAGGACAGGGGTTCACGTCGAAGAGCGGCGCGTGTTCCCAAGTCCCTTTCCGACGAATGAACCCCCAGTTCCGCAAGTGGTCGTCGGTATTGTGAACCGCAACGGAGAAAACGACGCGGCGGAACATCTCTGCAAGCTGCGCCCTGACGTCGTCGACAAGCATGGGAAGCTCTTCGGCGAGCTCCGCATAGTCGCGCCGATCCCCATCGGCAGCCCTCAAAGCCGTCATGGCGCTCATGTAGGGAATGCGTCGACCTTCGACATCCGACCCCTCTCGATCGAACCGGTCCAGCAACAGCACGCGCTCGCCGCCGAGGGCAACGAGCCGAGAATCCGGCACTCTTATGCCCACGTCATGGGCCATGTCGAGCATCGTCTTCTCCCACCCCATCACGTCCCACTCGTCCTCGGGGTGAGAGAACTTCGCCAGCAGCAAACGGTCACCGTCGCGCACCGACGCCTTCGGCCTAGCGCCGCCAAGCGATCCGGAACCCGCATCGAGCAATTCCTTTATCTGCGCCATTCCGGCATCGTCTTTCGCGACGCGCCTGCTTGCCTCGAGCAACGCAGGAAGCTCGACGATAGGCGGAACCGCTCGTGATTGGGCGAGGAAACCGCCTTCGGGAAGCCTGAACCGCAGCGCCCCCTCTCGCGTCTTGTCGAACACGCCGACCAAGAAGTCAACTTCATCGAGCTGGCAAGGGCTTTCGTTTTGGGCAATGCTTGAAGCGTGATGCTCGCGCAATATCAAATGGCGTCCCCAGCGATCCGGCGACGAATCGCGAAATGAGCCAGGCAGCCCGGCGCAATGATGCGTAGCGCCACTGATCGGAAATGCAGGGTCGATGGCATAGGCGTCGTTTCGCGCCATATAGCTTTCCGCGTAAGAGAATGTCGTGGAAACGGCGCCACGTCGGAGCATGAAATGAGCACGCCCGGCATAAACGTCGTCGCCCGACGAGCCGTCGTATACGTCAAGAGAGGGAATCACGACTGCCTCCTTACCCGTTGCGGAAGGGCCTTGTCGGCACGGGCGCGACCGAAGTCGGTTTGATAGGGGTCGGTGGAGGAAAGGACGCCATCGCTTACGCCAAAGACGTTGCATACGTTAAGAAACGTGGCAAGGGACACGGAAGGGTCGCCGTTTTCTAGACGCGAAATCGTGCTGCGCGAAGCGTTCGCCTTATCGGCAAGCTGCTGAGTAGTTAGGCCTTGAAGCTTCCGCCATGCGGAGATGTTCTGCCCCAGCTCCTTGGCAACCAGCTTCGCCCTTGTTGAAATCGGCCGTTTCATAATCATCCTAACGTCTCGAATTCGAGCTTTTAATGCGTTTAGTGTAGTAAATATCCTACATTATTTTGCCAAGTGAAGCTATGCCGCAAGCTAGTCGACCCTACGCATTCCAAGACTCCTATCGCTCGTATACGAACCATTGCCAGATCGCCTACGAGCGCCTCGCGCATCCTCGGCAGCCTTAGGCTTGAACCATCGCCCAGAAGCCCGCACGGAAGGACAGCCATGGCCGCATCGCACAGGAACATATCGTCCGCCGAGATAAAAACCGCCGTCGAGCACGCCTACGACAAGCTGCGCGACACGACAGGCGGGAAGAACGCCGACTACATCCCCTACCTGGCATCCGTCGACCCGAAGCTGTTCGGAATAAGCGTCTGCCTGCCCGACGGCACGGTGATATCCGTCGGCGACGCCGACGCGACCTTCGGCATCGAGTCGGTGTCGAAGGTTCCCACCGCCATCCTGGCCATGCGCGAGTACGGCGCGATGGGCGTGCTGGACAAGGTAGGGGCCGACGCCACGGGCCTGCCGTTCAACTCCATCATGGCGCTGCTGCTCGAGAAGGACCGGCCGTCGTCGCCGCTGGTGAACGCCGGGGCCATCGCGGCATGCTCGCTGGTGGAGCCCGTGGGCGACGCCGACGGCAAATGGAAGGCCATCGTCGACAACATCACCGAGCTGACGGGCACGAAGCCCGAAGTCATCAAGGAACTGTACGAGTCCGAGTCAGCAACCGACTTCAACAACCGCTCCATCGCGTGGCTGCTGAAGGACTACGGGCGCATCTACGACGACCCCGACCTGTCGCTTGACCTGTACACGCGGCAATGCTCGCTGGGGACGACCGCCCGCGACCTGGCCGTGATGGCCGCGACCATAGCCAACGACGGGTTCAACCCCGTCACCGACAAGCAGGTGTTCGACCCCGACCTGGCGCCGAAGGTGACCTCGATGATCACCACGGTCGGCTTCTACGAGCGCACCGGCGACTGGCTTTACAAGTCGGGGCTGCCCGCGAAGTCGGGAGTTGGCGGCGGCGTGCTTGGCGTCATGCCAGGCATGTTCGGAATCGCGGCGTTCTCGCCCCCGCTGGACGAGGCCGGGAACTCCGTGAAGGCGCAGCTGGCGCTGAGGCAGATAATGGAAGAGCTTGGGCTGAACATCTTCGCCGCCAGCCGCCTTTGCGTGTGCGGGTGACGCGGTTTCCACGCTAGCGACGAAATCTGTCACAAGCTTTCTGCGCTAATGCCAAAAGCCAATGTTTTATTTCTGTATTGGTGCCAGATCCGTGAATTCTTTCTGCATCAATGCAATATTACATGCATATTGCATGTATAATGACTGCTTAATCGAATGCGGAACGCACTCATAGGAGGCCTAGATGCCGGCGCTGCAGGTAAGGGATTTCCCACAAGACCTTTACGACGAGCTCAGGCTCTTCTCGTCCGCACACCATCGAAGCATGGCGCAGCAAACAGTTGCCGCCGTGGATCAAATGATCCATGGTCCGAAGGAGGCATGCCCCGCGCCCTCCGCCTCCCTCGAAGCCCGAATGAACAAAAGGAACGGGGTTTTCGAAAGGGCTAAGCAGCGCAGAATAAAAAGAGATATGAGCGTTCCCCTTCCTGGCGAAATGCTTGATTTGGCCCGCAAGGAAAGAGACGAGGCCTTAGACCGTTTCGCGCAGGAGTTCCTGAAAGGACGCGCATGATCGTCATCGACGCAAACGCTGCGCTGGCCGTGTCCATGGGACTAGAGGCGGGAAACGCGATGGAGCTGCTTCGAGACGGCCACGAGAAAATCATCGCCCCGATGCTTATCCACGCCGAGGTCTCACATGCGCTGTCGAAGTATATAAAAGGCGGCTACATCGATGCAGACCAAGCCATCGACTGCGGGCGCGACGCATTGCTTCTCGTAGACGAATTCGCAAGCGACGAAGACCTTTGGGTGGAGGCAACGACGGAGTCCGTCCGATTGGGGCACTCGTCATACGACCTGTTATATCTCATACTTGCACGTAGGGAATGCGCCACGCTTTTCACCCTAGATCGCAAATTGCAGCGTTTGTGCGCCGAATGCGGCGTAAATTGCATCGAATCGATTGACTTTTAGCAACTGCGCTTTCCGTACCGGCAGCATATGGCCGATACAGAAAATAGAATGGTCGCGCTCGGGCGGAAGGGACGGGAATGAGGAAGCTTGCAGCCGCTGCGGCGGCGATTGCGCTGGCTACGGGAATGATGGTGGCGCTTGCAGGATGCAGCGGCGGTGCTCCCAAGGCGTCCGAGGAGCCGGCGAGCATCCAGGCGGAAGAGGCCGTCGAGCCGGCGGTCGAAAGCGAAGGCGACGCGTCCGACGGCGTGGCAACCCCTTCCACGACTGGCGCCCTGCACGTGGAAGGCCCGCAGCTCGTGGGCGAGAACGGCCAGCCGGTGCAGCTTCGCGGCGTGAGCACGCACGGCCTGGCATGGTTTCCCCAGTACGTGAACCAGTCGCTCTTCGACGAGCTGCGCCAGGATTGGGGTGCCACCGTGGTGCGGCTTGCCATGTACACGGCGGAGTCGGGCGGCTACTGCGAAGGCGGCGACCGG
Source organism: uncultured Eggerthellaceae bacterium (assembly GCA_902497215.1). The sequence goes on from CABVEH010000032.1 coordinate 6,447, forward strand.
GCCAAGCTCGAACAGCTGGTGGAGGACGGCATAACGTTCGCCACCGAAGCCGACCTATACGTCGTGGTGGACTGGCACATCCTCAGCGACTCAAACCCGTTGCAGCACGTCGACGAGGCCAAGGCCTTCTTCGGGGAGGTATCACTGCTCTACCCCGACCACGACAACGTCATCTACGAGATATGCAACGAACCCAACGGGTCCACCAGCTGGGCAGACATCAAGGCCTACGCCGACGAGGTAGTCCCCGTCATCCGCGAGAACGCGCCCAACGCCGTGGTGGTGGTCGGAACGCCGACCTGGTCGCAGCGCGTGGACGAGGCAGCCGCCGACCCGCTCGACTTCGACAACGTCATGTACGCATTGCACTTCTACGCGGCGACGCACCAGCAGGACCTTCGCGACAGGCTGTCTGCTGCGGTTGGTGCGGGGCTGCCCGTCTTCGTGAGCGAGTTCGGCATATGCGATGCCAGCGGCAACGGGAGTATCGACTACGACTCGGCCGACGCGTGGGTTCGATTGATGGACAAGCTGGACGTCAGCTACATCTGCTGGAACCTGTCCAACAAGGACGAAGCGTCGGCGCTGTTCAGGCCCGGCTGCTCGAAGACGTCGGGATTCTCGGAAGCCGACCTCAGCGCCGAGGGCGTATGGTTGCAGAGGGTGTTGCGGGGAGAGGCGCCCAGCGGAGGAGCGGTCGACGGCGGAGCGGATTCAGCCTCCGGCAGCGGCGGCGCCCAGGGTGCAGCAGGCGGCAGCCCCACCGACACAAGCGCCTCCCACGCCGGAAGCGTCGGCGGCCTCTCCTTCGCTGCGCAGGTGATCAATTCCTGGGAGGCCGGCGGCAGCACCTACGAGCAGTACAGCGTAACCCTGACGAACGGAGGAGACGCCATCGACGGCTGGGAGATCGCGGTGCCTATCGGCCGCTCCTTCGCCCTGGCCGACTCATGGAACGGCCAGTTCGACATCCGCGGCACCGACCTGCATATATCCAACGCGGAATACAACAGTGCCATCGCGCCAGGCGCCTCCGTTTCGGACGTCGGTTTCATCGTGAGCTATTCGTAGGAACAAAAGCAAAGGGGGCGTGATTACCTTCCAGCTCGCTTATGCGAAGTGGAAGCGTACGCGACTCTCGGCGCTAGTCGTCGGTGACGCTGCCCGACTGATTGAGGTCGATCGGGTCGCCACCGAACGTAGGCGGGGCCTGCACCAACACGGCGAACAGGTCCTTCGTCCTGGCCAACGCCTCACGCGCGTCCCAGGCAGGCTGCTGCGCGAACGTGCGGAAGTCGGACGCCACGCCGGTGGCGTCAAGCCCCATGCCCAGCGCGTCATACAGGGCGCGGTACAGGTGGTACGTCTGCGTGGACACGATGATGCGATCGGCCCCGAAGACGTGCTTCGCGCGGTACATGGTTTCGTAGGTGGAGAACCCGGCATGGTCGCAGAACACGTCGTCGGCAGGGACGCCCTTGTCGATGGCGTACTGCTTCATGCCTCGCACTTCGTCATAGTCGGTAGTTCCATGGTCGCCGCTCATGATCAGCTTGGGGGCAGCCCCTGCCTTGTAAAGGCCTATCGCATTGTCCAGGCGGTCCTGCAGGATGGGGGAAGGTGTTCCGTCGGGATAGACGAGCGCGCCCAGAACGACGATGGCGTCCGCCTTCGAATCGGCCGCGTCGTCGGACGGCACGATGCGTTCGGACGCCACGCCGACCACTACGGCGTTGGTTGCTGCAAGAAACGCAGCGAGCAGAGCTATGGCCCCAGCAAGCGACAGGGCGGCAACACGTAAGCCCTTGTGTCGGCGCCAGAAGGACTGCTTCTCGGCAGAATGTGCACCCTTGACCATGGGCAACATGATACCAAAGCGTGCCTAACCGTCGGAAGCATCGGGGGCTTTGCCGCTATCAGTGGTCGTTCATGTTGAACGCGTTCTTCATCTCCACCGTGCGCTGGTCGAGCACCGTGCCCAGAAGCGCCTGCGTCTGCGCCTGCACCGTGTCGGACAGCGCCTGGTTCGCCTTCGCCAGCTCGACGAGCACGCAGGCATCGTCCATGTCGTCGAGGTTCGCCTTGCCGTCCTTCGCCAGCTGCATCAGCTTGGCGTCCGTTTCGTGCAGCGACTGGTAGCCCTGGGCCATGGTGTTCAACCTGTATGCCTGGATGGCCTCGTAGCTCTCGAAGAACTGCGGGTCAGAAAGACCGGCGACAAGGCGGTTGTTCCAGTACAGGCTGTCGGTGGTCACCGCCGTGGGCGTGTCAAGGAACGAAGGCATCTCCTTCACGTTCGCGTACATGGCGACGGCGGTGTTGAAGGGACCGGAAGCCGGCGCAAACCAGTGCACGCCGCGCAACGCCTTGGGCGCATTCGGGCGGATGCACAGCACCGAGCACTCCGAGGTGCGGTCGATGCCGATGAAGCGGTACTGATGGCGCGACTCGGGCGTTCCCTTCGTGCCATAGCAGTCGTATTCCGTGCCGTCGTAGGTAGTGGAGAGCCAGTCCTTCACGTCGGAGGCGGAAAGCTTCTTGTCGGGGCGCATGGCCCACGGGATGTCCAGGCTTTCGGGGCCGAACTCGGGCGCCGGGCCCTGGAAGCGCGGGTCGGAAGGCGTCAAGCGGCTGCAAAGGTACCATTTGCGCGGCGCGTTGTAGAGCTGGTCGAGCCAAGTGTAGGTGGAGAAGGCGATACGCGCATTGAAGTAGCGCGGAAGCCCTTCCACCGTCTCGCCCGAATCGCCTTCGTGGGCAGGCATGTCCATCAGCAGGTCATGGTCGCGAATCCACTGGGCCAGATCGGCGCTGCACATGTAGTCGTGCTGCTCGCCCAAGGCGTCTGCCAAATCGAAGTGGTCGATGCCCTGGCGGTTGGGCTGCACGACGTAGCCGTCGTCGGGGACGCGGCGGGCTATCCAGTGGTGGCCGCCGATGTTCTCCCAGTACCAGACGTC
>CABVEH010000033.1 GCA_902497215.1 uncultured Eggerthellaceae bacterium
CATGGAGTTCGTCCACGGTGATATATGCGATGCCCAGCTGGTGGACCGACTGTTCGCCGACGCCGACGCATGCGTGCACTTCGCGGCCGAGTCGCACAACGACAACTCCATCTCGAACCCCGAGCCGTTCATCCGCACGAACGTGGAGGGTACCTACACCCTGCTGGAAGCGGCGCGCAAGCACGGCGTGCGCTTCCATCACATATCCACCGACGAGGTGTACGGCGACCTGGCCCTAGACGACCCGGCGCGGTTCACCGAGGACTCGCCCTACAAGCCTTCGAGCCCCTACAGCTCTTCGAAGGCGTCGTCGGATATGCTGGTGCGTGCGTGGCACCGCACTTACGGCGTGCCGATCACCATCTCCAACTGCTCGAACAACTACGGCCCGCGCCAGCACATCGAGAAGTTCATCCCGCGCCAGGTGACCAACATCATCTGCGGCATCAAGCCGAAGCTGTACGGCGACGGGCTGAACGTGCGCGACTGGATACATACCGAGGACCATTCGTCGGCCGTGTGGAAGATCCTGACGGAAGGCGAACTGGGCGAGACCTACCTGATCGGCGCCGACGGCGAGAAGAACAACATCGACGTGCTTCGGGCCATCCTGGCTGCCATGGGCAAGGACTCCGACGATTTCGACTGGGTGCGCGACCGTCCGGGCCACGACAGGCGCTACGCCATCGACTCCAGCAGGCTGCGAACTGGGGTGGCAGCCCAAGCACACCGACTTCGCCGAGGGGCTGCAGGACACCATCCAGTGGTACGAGGACAACGAGGACTGGTGGCGTCCCGCCAAGGAGGCCACCGAGGCCAAGTACGCCGCACAGGGGCAATAGGGGGCTTGCGATGGGCGCGGGAGACAGCATAACGTCGGGAAACTTCACCTTCACGGAAACGTCCATCGAAGGCGTCGTGGTGGTGGACGTGAAGTCTTACCCGGACGACCGCGGCTACTTCATGGAGACCTACAAGAAACCCGACTTCGCCGCGGGCGGTATTGACGTCGACTTCGTGCAGGACAACCAGTCGGCCAGCACGAAAGGCGTGCTGCGCGGGCTGCATTTCCAGATAAACCATCCACAGAGCAAGCTGGTGCGCGTGGTGTCCGGCAAGGTGTTTGACGTTGTGGTGGACCTACGAGACGGAAGTGACACTTATGGCAAATGGGAGGGGGTTGTGCTTTCCTCCGAGAACAGACGTCAGTTCTTCATCCCGCGCGGATTCGCCCACGGCTTCCTGGTGCTTTCCGACTACGCCGAGTTCTGCTACAAGTGCGACGACGTGTACCACCCCAACGACGAGGGCGGCATAATGTGGAATGATCCTGCTATCGGAATAGAATGGCCGGCCTTGGACGGTGATGATGCGTTCGATGAGGGGAAGCTTGTCCTTAGCGAAAAGGATAAATACCATCTTCCGTTTGAAAGCCATCCATGCTTTTTCGAGCTATCGAAAAGCATGGATGGTGGCTGTTAACAGAAGAAATGGCAGATCGGGCATAAAATGATAAGCAATAAACCGAACCACTCGGATTACGCAGACTATTGTGTGGCGGTTGTCGCATGCTAAAGCGGCTGAAGAGCTGTATAACAACATTCGACGCATCAACAGGGTGGCACCACTATATCGGGCCATATACCATCATGTTCCTCGTCATGATGGTCCTCATGGTTTTTTCTTTTCTGCTTGCAGGAAAAGGCTTCATTTGGGCCGTAGACGGGCTGAGCCAACAGTACGTCTTCTTCGCATATGAAGGCATATGGCTACGTGAACTTATCGGCAATCTCTTCACTGGGCAGGATCTGCCGCTTTGGACCAGTCAGATAGGCTGGGGAGGGGACCCGTTCATCGCGCTCCTCTCGTGCATTGGGGACCCTATCAACCTGTTGTCGGTATTCGTTCCGACGAGATTCGCGGATTATGCTCTGAACCTCACGGTACCTCTTCGCCTTTACCTGGCAGGCCTTGCATTTGCTGGTTTGTGTTTCTATAAGGGCAAGACGCATTTTGCTACGCTGACGGCATCGATGGTATACATTTTCAGCGCGTTCACGTCCATAGCGTTCACGCAGATTTTCATGCTGTACCCATTGATTCTCGCGCCCCTTGCGCTTTGGGGCGCTGAAAAGCTGTTCAATCGCGAAAGCCCGGTGCTGTTCATCGTGTCTATGGCCCTGATGTTCATGGCCGGCCTCACCTTGGGCTATTCGGCGTGCCTGCTTTTGCTTGCCTACTGCATAGTCCGATTCATCTTCCTGCCAAACAGGGCAAATGCAGGTGTCCTAGCTGCAGAAAAGGGAAGTTCGGACAATGCAGCTCCAAGTAGAAACAATGTTGGCGAGAAAAGCGCGCGGCTATTCTTTATCTTGCTGGGAAAGTTCGTTGGATGTATCGCCATAGGGGCTGCCATCAGCGCCATCATCCTCATCCCTTCGGCAATGGCCATTCTGAGCCAAGGGCGCATCGGTTTGGAGCGCCCCGATGACCTGCTTTACGCAATCACCTACTACCAAAGCTTGTTGCAAGGTTTCGTTGGACATGCAGATGTCGGGGCTGATTGCGCTTATGGATTTGCCGCTATAGCGCTTGTATGTGTTTTCATGCTGTTTTGCCAGAAGGCGCGGGACCTTAACAACCCTTCCGAGGTCAGAATCTTGCGCACGATGTTCGTATTGCTGTTCATCTTCCTATGCCTCCCCTTTATAGGCAGGATATTCAATGGTTTTGCTTATGCGAACAACCGATGGGTCTGGGGTTTTGTTCTGCTGATCGCCTATATCGTGGCCTCGATGTTGCCCGAGTGCTTGACGCTGTCCAAGCGTCAAGGGCGTTCGATATTCAAATATGCGGTCGTTTTCTCGCTGGCCCTGGTGCTTCTTTGCTTCCCGGTTCTGTCTCGCAACGCATCCTTCGGGCTGCTCATGATGTTTGCCGTGCTCGTGCTCCTTACGGGGTCACTTGGGCTATCGAAGGCAACGAAGGAAGGCGGGGTGTTGCTATCCGTGGCCATATGCGTGGCTTTCCTGTTCAACACCTACGGAAGCCAGTTTGTGGGCGGCGGTTCTACCTGGGCTTTGAACATGACGGGGCTCGGCCGCGCATACAAGACCGTTATTGACAACGACCCGACGACCCAGCTGCAGCAGATGGAACATGACGAGTTTTGGCGTTATGACGCGGCCGGCGTCGACCTGGTGCATAACGGAAACCTACTGCAAGACATGAACGCGCTTAGGTTCTATAGCAGCTTCTACAACCAATATATAGACGATTTCCAAACCGGTCTTGGCTTGCGCACTTCGTCGATCAATTTCATGTATTCGGGCTTGGACTCGCGTGCCGAGCTTGAATCTCTGGCGGGGGTCAAGTACATGGTGTCGCAGAAGGGGAGTGAGAGCCTTGTCCCTGAGACTTTCGTGACGTACCAGAATGACGTGAACGTGAACGGCCGCATTTTCGACTACTCGGAATCCGATTACAACCTTCCCTTGATTTACCTACACGACGGCGCTATTCCGGCATCGTCCTATGAGGAAATGACTCCCATTCAAAAGCAGGAGGCGCTGTTGCAGGGTGTCGTGCTCGAAGATGACGGGGCGGCCGAAATGCTCAAGAGCGGGCGCGTTCTTTCGCGGCAATCGTCATGTACGACGGGGAGTCTTTCAGGGTCTTGAAGGGAAACACGAAGCTGCTCATAAAAACTTTCGCAAACGCCGGCGAAGACGTTTATGTCTATGTTCCGAACTACTCGTTCGAGAATCTGTTGCCCTCGCAGCGTATGACCGAAACGCAATGGAACGACATGACGATTGCCGCGAAAGAACGCGCCTACTTCGATGATGCGATGTTCGGCAAAGGCGTATACGACTCCAAGGTGCTCTTCGCGCTCGGGGGAATCGAGAAAGAGATATGGGGGCCCACCAAAGCAACGCATCTCTATGGAGGCAAGGACGAGTGGGTCGTCAATCTGGGCCATGTAGAAGAGAGCGGCGAGGTGACTATAGAGCTGACCTTCCAAGATCCCGGCGTGTACAGGCTTGGAAGTCTCGCCGTCACCTCCCAGCCGGTGCAGCAGATGGAGGCAGAGGTGGATGCGCTCAAGCAGACCGCATCTGAGCGCGTTTCTAACATCGGCGTGACAGGCAGTTCGCTAAGCTGTGACGTCGAAGTCGAAGAGGATAGCCAACTCGTTTATTTCTCGGTTCCATATTCCGATGGCTGGAGCGCTACCGTTGACGGCCGTCCTGCTGAAATCCAACACGCCAACGTTGCCTTCATGGGAATAATGGCGGATTCGGGCGAGCATCGCATCGAACTGCGCTATACCACTCCTGGTCTTGTGCCGGGGGCGGCCATTAGCCTTGTTGGGTTGCTCGCTTTGGCTGGCGTTGCCATATATAGGCGTAAAATGGTCAAGTATCCGAGAGAAAGACGCTAGACGATGATCAATTTCAACGTGCCGCCCTTCGTGCCGAGTGCTTTCGACTACATGAAGGAGGCGGTTGAAAACCATAAGATATGCGGCGATGGTCCGTTCACGAAGAAATGCAACGCATGGATCGAGGAGTCTACTGGCACGCCCAAGGCTTTGCTCACCACCAGCGGAACTGCCGCGCTTGAGATGGCGGCGATTCTTTGCGACATTGCGCCGGGTGATGAGGTGATCCTTCCCAGCTACACATTCTCCTCCACTGCGACGGCGTTCGTGCTTGCGGGCGCCAGGCTGGTGTTCGTCGACGTGCGTCCCGATACCATGAATATCGACGAAGCGAAGATAGAAGAGGCAATCACCGACAGGACGAAGGCTATTTGTGCCGTCCATTACGCGGGCGTTGCATGCGAGATGGACACCATCATGAATATCGCCCATCGGCATGGCCTGAAGGTGGTGGAGGATGCAGCGCAAGCCGTCATGAGTATGTACAAAGGACGCCCGCTCGGCACTATCGGAGATTTCGGCTGCTTCTCGTTCCATGAGACGAAAAACTATTCCATGGGCGAAGGCGGTGCGATCCTCATCAACGACCCCGATAAGTTCGAAGCTGCAGAGGTCTTGCGCGAGAAGGGGACGAACCGATCGAAGTTCTTCCGCGGGCAGATTGATAAGTATACATGGGTCGATTACGGTTCCAGTTACCTTCCCAGCGACTTGAATGCGGCATACCTGTGGTCGCAACTCGAGGTGGCGGATGAAATCAACGACGACCGTTTGGCCAACTGGCGTCGCTACAATGAGGCCTTTGCTCCATTGGCGGAGACTGGCAAGATCGACCTGCCTACGGTTCCTGACGGGTGCGTTCACAACGCCCATATGTATTATTTGAAGTGCAAGGACCTAGCCGAGAGGACGGCGCTGATCGACCACTTGAAAGCTCACGACGTCTATTCGGTATTTCATTACATCCCCCTGCATTCCGCCCCGGCCGGCCAGAAGTTTGGGCGTTTTCACGGTGAGGACGAATACACTACCCGTGAAAGCGAGCGACTGGTTCGTCTTCCGATGTATTACGGACTGACTTCCGAAGACGTCGATGCCGTGATAGATGCGGTTGGTTCGTTTTACAAATTGCTTTGTCGAATGGGTAATTGCAAATCAGATAATCGACGACTATAGCAAGGGATTGTGACCAATGAAGAAGAGCATCGTAATATTCGGGGCAACTGGAACGTTGGGGCTGTACTTCGTCGACCATCTTGCGAACACGCTTGATTCCGCCGAATGGAGAGTAGTCGCAACGGGACGCAGCGACCTCGAATGGTTCTCGCGATACGAAAACGTGGAGTACGTGAACGTAGACATCGTCGACGAGAGCACCTTTTCGGCGCTGCCGCAGGAGAACGTCTTCGGAATCGTCCATTTCGCAGGAGTACTTCCAGGCTATATGGACGGCTACGATCCCCGATCTTACCTCGACACCAACGTGATGGGCACCTTCAACGTGCTTGAATATGCGCGCATGGCCGGAGCTGGTCGCATTGTCTACACCCAAACTATTTCCGATTATGCAGGTTACTTTGACGAAATGGTGGAACTTCAGGACGATATGCAGCAGCTTCCTCCTATGACCGGGGACCATTCGGTATATGCGATTTCGAAAATCTGCGCCGAGCAGCTGTGCAATCACTACGAAGCGACATACGGAATCAAGTCGTTCACCTTGCGTCTCCCCAACATTTACTGCTTCATGCACGACAGCAAGGTGCTGTATGCCGACGGCAAGCCTGCCCGTAGTTCGTATCGTTACATGATTGAACTGGCGAAAGCGGGCAAGCCCCTTGAGGTGTGGGGGGACAAGAGCAAAGGAATGGACCTCATATACATCAAGGACTTCTGCCAGCTTGCCGAGCTGGCGTTGTTCTCGAGCAACGAAAAGGGAGGGTCCTACAACGTCGGAACGGGCGTCATGACATCGCTCGATGATTTCGTGCACGGGATAGTCGAGGTTTTTTCTCCCGAAGGGAATCCTTCGGAAATCGTCTACCGTCCAGAGCTTCATGATTGCGTGAACTATTACATGAACGTCGACAAGGCGAAACGCGACCTTGGCTATGCACCTCGATATGACGCGATGGCTTTTCTGCGGGATTACAAGCAGGAGATGGAAGACGACCGTTTTGCTGGTTTCTTCAAGGAGAAGTACGGCGACTAGCGCAGCGGGAGGGTGGCGCAATGCTTGCATATGACGATGTGAAAGACCTGAGCACCCCGTGCTACGTTTTCGACGAGGACGAGCTCAGAGCCAATTTCATGGATTTCAATGAGGCTTTGCGCAAGGGATGGTCTAAAGATTCCTGCGTTGCGTACTCCGTAAAGACCACGCACGAACCATGGGTTTTGCGAATTGCGAGGGATTGCGGATGCATGGCCGAGGTCGTTTCCGACGACGAGTACGAACTTGCTCTTTCCCAAGGGTTCACGCCTGGACAGATTGTGTTCAATGGGCCGATAAAGGGCCGCAAGTTCTTTGAGTTCGCGCTGGAGCATGGTTCGCTTGTAAACGCGGACTCGAAGCGCGAGGTTCGCTGGGCGTGCGAATTGGCTGCTTCCAGCAAAGAGGTGAGATTGGGCGTCAGGGCCAACATCATGCTGGAAAAATATTGTCCCGGCGAATGCCTTTCGGACGAGCATCATGGTAGGTTCGGCTTCTCTTACGAGGGCGGAGAGCTTGCAGACGCAATAATGGATTTGCGTGCAGCCGGTGTTGCCGTCAAGGGGCTGCACATGCACGTTACCACGCGTTCCCGATCGCAAGAAGTGTATGCTACTCTTGCGAAGTATGCCGCTCGAATCGTCGATGAATTCGATTTGAATCTGGACTATATCGATATGGGCGGCGGATTCTTTGGCGGCGGCCCCAACAACCTCGGTGCCTATGATCGTTATGTATCCACCATTGCGTCTGAATTGCGCCGTTTCTGTGATCCTTCGCACACACGGCTTCTTGTGGAACCCGGCGGAGCGATCACCTGCACGCCTGGTTATTACGTAGGCCGTGTGATTGACTGCAAAGACGTGGTTGACGAGCGTTACGTCGTCACTGAGTTGTCGCGCATCAACATCGACCATGAAATGAAGAAGACCTCTTACAACATGACCTTGTTCACGAAGGCGCAGGACGTGCTTCCCGAGCAGCGAATATGCGGCTACACGTGCATGGATAGCGACAGGCTGTGCGTTCTCGAAAACGAAAGACGGCTGGACGAGGGCGACTTGGTGGTAATCAACTTTGCGGGCGCATATTCTTCGACGTTCACGCCCGAGATGTTCATCAAATACCCGCCTGCGGTTTATGCGAAACGCGGAGAAACCATCGAATGCGTTCGGACGCCACACGTTGCATCGTTTGAGCCGTTCTGCTCGAAAGAGGCGTAGAATGAAGGTTTCGGTCGTAATCCCTTGCTATTACTCGGAGAAGATGATAGGGAAGGTGGTCCGCCTGACCGCCTATGAGCTTGTCAAGGCTGGCTACGAATACGAGTTCATTCTTGTGAATGACGGATCCGAGGATGGCACGTTCGCCCAGATTAAGGCGCTTTCTGACGAAGATGGGTGCGTTGTGGGTGTGGACTGCATGAAGAATCTCGGCCAGCACGCTGCCATCATGGCAGGTTTGCAATACACCACGGGCGAGGTCGTCATGCTGATGGACGACGACATGCAGACACATCCTTCGCAGTGCGTCAAGCTTTTGAAGGCTGTTGAAGAACACCCAGAGGTCGACGTCGTTTTTGCCAGGTGGCAGGAGCATAAGGAAGCCTGGTGGCGTCGACTTGGATCCGATTTCACTCTCTGGTCGATTCGCGTCATGACGAAACGCCCGAAGGATATCTATCCAAGCAACTTCTTCGTGATGCGCAGTTACGTTCGTGATGAATTGGTGCGTTACAAAGGCCCTTATCCCTACCTTCAGGGGCTGCTGTTCCGCGCAACGAACAGGATGATGAACGTCGACGTCGAGCACTTCGAGCGAGAGATGGGAAGCTCGGGCTATACGCTGAAAAGCCTTATGCGCCTCTGGGCCACCGTATTCGGGTTCTCTATGCTCCCGTTGCGTATTTGTTGCGCGGTGGGAGCCGTCATTGGCGCTTTGGGGATCATCGCGGCCGTAGTGCTGGTCGTCATGAGGATCTTCGATCCCGGGATGCAGATGGGATGGCCTTCCTTGATGTCGGTAATGCTCATATGCTCGGGCCTGATACTTGCGTTCCTGGGGATCATAGGGGAATATGTAGGCAGGCTTCTCATGACGGCCAACAATGCGCCTCAGTACATAGTGAAGACCACCGAGACGAGCGCCGAAGCGCGAAACGCTTGCCTGAAAGGGAGAAATGATGACCCAGCACAGGTTGATGATCCTTGGCGGCATGGACGAGTTCGTAGAGCTGACGAAGCGTTCGAAGGAACGCCGCTACTACACCATCGTCTGCGATGGATACGAAGATAGTCCTGCAAAGGCATTTGCCGACGAGGCTTTCACTATCGACGTGCGCAACACCGATGAGATCGCCGAGCTGTGCAGGAAGGAAAACGTGGATGGGATCATCGCGTCCTTCTCGGACCTGCTGGCGGAATGCATGATCGATATCGCAGAGAAGGCCGGGATTCCATGCTATGCGGCACCCGAGCGCTTCAGGCCACTGCGGGATAAGTCTCTCATGAAGGCAATGTTTGAAGAGCTGGAAGTCCCAACACCTAGAACTGTTAAGGTCCACAAGAGCACAATTGAGCAGGACATAGCCCCCATCGGACTGCCTTGTGTCGTGAAGCCCGCAAACGGCTACGGCTCGACGATTCGTGTCACGTATGGCAC
>CABVEH010000034.1 GCA_902497215.1 uncultured Eggerthellaceae bacterium
CCCGGCACGCGACCACGAAGGCCCCGGGAAATACCTTGCGCACCTCGGCCAGCTGCTTGCGGCTGAGGTGAGGCGCCTTGCCCTTGCCGCCTCCCTTGCGCTCGCCTTCGCTCTGCAGCTTCTGCGCAGCCCTGACCGCCTCTATCTTCGCGATCATCTGCCGGGTCTCGGGCGTTATGGCGTCGTCCTCCGCGGCATTGCGCAGGCGCTTGCCGCGCCCCAGCCACGCCCAGAACATGCCGATCGCCCAGACGACCAGCAGTATGACCAGGATCGTCAGCACGAGGCTGACTATGGAAAGAAGCATGCGGCCTCCCGTCGGTGGCTCTCGATAGTCGATGGCTTTCGAAAAAGCCATTCTAGCCTATGCCGACGAGAAAGCCGGTGCGGCCGTTCAGGCAATGACGGCTGCCTCGCGGAAGCAGGCGCAAGGGTGTATCATTGGCGAAACCGCACACGTCGCGACACGGAAGGAGCCCCATGTTCAGGGTGAAGGCCAAGTACCTCTTGCTCATAGCCGCCGCAGTCTGGTTCCTGGCGGGGTTCAACGTCGCGCGCCTGGGCGTCATCGCGTGCGCCGAAGGCGATGCGCAGCCATGGCTTCTTGCGGTGGGAATACCCGTCGTGTTCGTCGTGTTCCACATGATGTTCAGCAAGCTGGTCGGCAAGCACGCGGACCGAATCAGGGGCTACGGCGAAGAGCATATGCACGTGCTGCGGTTCTTCGACGTGAAGGGCTACATCATGATGGCCATCATGATGGGAGGCGGCATCGCGCTCCGCGAGTTCGGCATCGTCCCCGGCTGGTTCGTCGCATTCTTCTACACCGGGCTGGGGGTGGCGCTCGCCCTCGCTGGCGTGGGGTTCCTGGTGCATTACCTGCGCCGCGGCGGCGAGATCGTCTGCCCTGTCACGAAGAAGGCGCGCCTGGCCTGACGGCATCATTTTCAGCCTGCCTGATGCAGGCCCTTCGGAACGTTATCCCATAAGGCTCGGGCGCATGACTAATCGGGAAGCATCCAGCGCCATGCTGGCACCTGGCTCACTGTGCGCCCGTCACCCTCGTAGAATGCAGGTTCGCCCTCGGCAACTATGAGCACGGCTTCCTCAGCATCATGCTCGGCCATGGCCTCCCAAAGAGCCCGCAGCTCGCGCTCGAACGTTTTGGCGTCGTTAACGTCGGCGCAGACTTGGTAAAGGGCGAGATGGTTCCCGAATAGGGCGTCACCCACCGCGAAGTCGACTTCGTAGCCATGCTCCTTCGTGCGCAGCGACGTTATGGCCTCGTTGCGGTCGCCGGCGTTGCGGCGCCTGAGCTCCAAGTACACGGCGTCTTCGAGCCGCTGGCCGAAGTCGTTCGTGTAGGCCTTGCTGTTCGCCGCGGCAAAGCCAGGGTCGATCGCGTACGCTTTCGGGATCGAATTCGTCGAATCGGAAAGATGGTACGACCTCTCCTTCACGACGAAGGCGAGGTAGGCCTGCTCGAAGTATTCCAACATGTTGGACAAGGACTCACGACTCGTCGCGACCCCTACCGACCTGAGTTCGTTTTCGGTCTTGCGAAGGGACAGCTGCCTGGCGTTCGACCCGAGCAGCTTCTGCACGAACAAGCTGGCCACGCGCGGCTTCGCCAGGGAATGCCTCTCGACCACGTCGCGTGAAACCACCTGCCGCGCATAGGACTGCAGAAGCGGAACGCGCTCCTGGTCGGGAAGGCTCTGGGCCGCGGGGAAGCCGCCGACTTTCAGGTAGCCATGCAGGGCTTTCTGCAGCGCAAGCCGCTCCGGTTCCGTGAATGCGGGCTTGTCTCGAACGGGAAGGTCAATCCCGTTGAAGGCTATGCTCTCCGCGAAGGACAGCGGAAGCAACTCGAAGTCGATGGCGCGCCCGCGAAAGGCTGTCGTTATCTCGCTTGACAGCATCTTCGACGAAGAGCCTGTCGCATAAATGGTCACGCGTCGGCTGTCTACGATGCGCCGGAGCCACTTTCCCCAGTCCTGCATCTCCTGCAGCTCGTCGAAGAAAAGGAACATGCCGTCGTCGGACGCGCCAGGATTGATCGTCTCGAAGGCCTCTAGAACCTCGTCGCCAACATCGGGCGTCACGGGCGACAGCCTGTCGTCTTCGAAGTTGAAGTAGCATATACGGCTCCACGGCACGCCACTGTCGTGCACCCTTTTCATTTCCTGGAACAGGCGGTAGCTTTTCCCGCTGCGACGCATGCCCGTGACGACCTTCACCAGGTTCCCGGCCTTGGGGGGAAGGATGTCACCCAGACCGAGACTGCGCGGGACGATAGGCTCGTAGATGGAGATATCGAACGCATTGATGGTATTCAATACTATTGGGTTCATGTCGCCCCTTCCTGCGAGGCTTTTGGCTTCTCGATGCGACAAGTCGCCTGCTAAAGAAGCAACATGTCGCTCCATATATGGCAAAATAACTTTGCCACTTTATAAAAAAGTGGTCAAGCTGTTTTTCCACTACATGATCAAGGACGTAAAAGTGCGCAAATTCACACTTTTAAGGACGTAAAAGTGCGATAAGTCACACTTTTCAGGACGAAAGCTCATCAGACAGTTGAGCGATTTGAAGCAGAACAGCCTTCGATGCGCAGAATCAATCCAGACGAATCACACGGCCAGTCGGTCGGCCAGCAGCTGCGACTGGGTGCGCAACGCAAGCTCCTCGGCTGCAGACAGCGTCAGCACGTCGGTGGTGTAGTCCTGGCGGTCAAGCGCCACCTGAACATGCATGGTCTCGACGAGGTCGGTCTTGAGGAAGGCGAGCGTCTCCTCCAGGCATGCGGAGCAATAGCGCGCCTTCGCGCCGCCCCCTGCACAGCTGAACAACGTAAGCCGCCCCTTCATGGCTGTGTCTTCGGAACCAGGCTCAAGCGGCCGCGACAGCCAGTCGAGCAGGTTCTTCAGCACTCCAGGGATTCCGTGGTTGTATTCCGGCGAGAAGAACCAGACGGCGTCGGACGCCATCACGTCGGCGCGAACCCGCGTCACGGCGGCAGGCGTGGGGAACTCGATGTCCTGGTTCATGTAGGGCAGGTCGGCGTAGTCCAGCCAGCGAGTGCGCAGACCGGCGTCCTTCTCGCCAAGCATGGCCGCTGCACGCTCCCCCACTTGTCTGTTGAGCGACCGCTTGCGCAGCGACCCGCACACCAGCAGCACGTTCTTCACGTCCGTTGCATCCGTCGCATTCATTGGCCAACCTCTTCTTCTCGATCGATTCCTTCCCGGTATCCAGCGTAGAGGAGACCGCCTGTATCTACCTTGCTTGAGCGGATGTTATTGACGGCACGTTACCCTCATGGAATGCATAAAGGGGGGCGGCCTTCGTCTAGCATACAGAATATACTTGTGTTATACTTGCATAATTCTACGAAGGAGGTAGCTCATGGCACAATTGTCGCTTTACATGGATGACGCCTCTATGGAAGAGCTGCGCTCCGACGCCGAAGCAGCCGGAAAGTCCATCTCGTCATACGCGCGCGAAGTGCTTGAGCAGCGCAATGAACGTGGGCGTGGCTGGGTGAACGGATGGCCTCCGGGGTACTTCGAGAACCTGAAGCCGTTGAGCTTCGAAAGGCCTGCCGATCCTCCGCCCGAGCCAGTCGAACCCCTCAACACGCTTTAGGAACCTCATGTATCTTCTTGACTCGAACATCCTCATAGATATATCGCGTCGCAAGCTGCGATATGCATATGACGCCCTCATACTTAGCGACGCAAGCCTCTTCAAGGTTCCGGCAGTCGTGAAGGCAGAGCTTCTTCTAGGCGCCGAGAAGAGCAGCCGGCCTGAGGAAGAACGCTTGAGGGTCGAATCGCTGCTGCTGCCTTTCGAAATCGTCCCGTTCGATGAGGCGTGCGCCGTGCAATATGCAAGAATCCGCGCGCATCTTGAACGCAAGGGGAAAACCATCGGCAGCAACGACTACCTGATTGCAGCGACGGCATTGGCCCACAGCGCGGTCCTCGTGACCAACAATGTCAACGAGTTCAAGCGCATCCCGGGGCTTTCCTTGGAATCCTGGGCCGAAATCGACTTTCCGTAAAACCAGCTCGCCTATTACGTCATGTAGGGGCCCAGATGAACTCCGCCCCTACGTCCACCTGGGCGAACCTCACCTGTCAATGCAGGGACGCAGCTTGCTGCGCCCTTTTCGGCGAACGTCAGGCATCGTAGGACGTGAACGTGCGCGTTGCTAAATGCATGGCAAGCAGGCTTCCCAGAACGAAGGCTACAGCGCCCAGCGCCAGGCCCGCAAGCTGCGCGCCGATCTCCCCCATGCCTACGGTCGCGAACATGGCGCACCACGGAAGCGGAATGTATGGCAGCGCCTCCAGTGCCACAAGAACGACGGCCGCAGGCAGGCACGCGATCATGAACGGCACGCCCACCTTCATCGGGTTGCGGTAGTACAGCGGGTAGAAGAAGGCGTTGAACACGCCGAAGATCGCCAGCCCGAACCCGACCAGGAACAGGTTCGTCGGCATTCCCACTAGGTCTTGCCCGGCAGCCACGGCGTTGATGCCCAGAGGCTCGCGCAGCAGCACGAACACGACCATGATCGCAATCATGACGGCTTCTATGGCCATCATGGCGGTTATGCGCGCCCGCACCATCTCACGACGCGACATCGGAAGCGAGAACGAGTAGCTCAAATCGCGCATCTCGCGGGCGTTCATTCCGTTGAAGAACGCGACAAGCACCCCGTAGATGAAGATGGCCCCGTACATCCAGGTGGGGATGAGCACGAGCGCGCCCAGCAGCGCCAGCACATAGGTGGACGGATGCACCACCAGGCGGAACTCCTTCGCGAGCGCGGCCTTCATCGCTGCACCTCCTTGACGGTGTGTGTCATGATGTCGTCGAGCGTCGCCGGCTCGCCGATGCCCGCAGATGCGGGCACGAGCGCCGTGTCGCCCTGTGCCGTGCGGCGAACGCCTAGCACTTCCGCGCCATAAGCGCGGGCCTCATCCAGCGATGCGACCTCGTAGCGCGCCTTGAACTGCCCAAGCGGCCCCTGCCCGACCACGCGCCCGTCGCGAAGGTAGATTATCCTGTCGGCGCACTTGTCCAGGTCGGACGTTATGTGCGTCGAGAACAGGACGCCCACGCCATGCTCGCGCGCCAGGCCCAGAAGGATGTCCAGCACCTCCTCGCGCGACGCAGGGTCAAGCCCGCTGGTCGGCTCGTCCAGAATCAAGAGCCTGGAGCGGGCGTTCGGCGAAATTGCAGACGGGTTTCTCACGCGCATGCCCTGCGACAGGTCCATGATGCGCTTGCCCTGGTCGAGGTCGAACAGGCGGCAATACTCCGCATAGGCCGTGGCGTCCCAGTTCGGGTAGAAGCCTTGCGTCACCTTCGCTATGGTCGAAAGACGCTTGGTGCGGTAGTAGTCGGCCTCACCCAGCCCGAAACCCGTCTGCAATTTCGCCGAACGCTCGTTGCCCACGAACGGCTTCCCGAAATACTCTATGGCTCCACTGTCGGGATGCACGGCGCCTTCCAGGCACTTGAGCGTCGTCGACTTGCCGGCGCCGTTGCGGCCTATGAAGCCCGTGATGGTTCCGGCGTCTATATAGAACGAAACGTCCTTCAGATCGAAACCGGGATAGCGCTTCGAAAGCCCGCTCACACGCAGCAGCGTCTCCGTGCCGGAACTGGATTGAACAGGGGACGTGTTACTGTTCATTTCCATTTCGCTTTCCTGTTTCAACCCGTTTCGGAAAATGAACAGTAACACGTCCCCTGTTCAATCCCTTCTCCATCCCGTCTGCGCTAGATGCTTGCATCCGTCCTCGTCTCTATCGCTCGGCCGTAGGCCTGCAGCATGACCTCGGCGTCCTCGATACGCTGCAGGGCTATCCCCTGCGCCTCGTCTCCCAGCACCAGAAGCTCGCTTCCCGGCACGAGGTCGAAAACGTCGCGCGCCTTCTTGGGGATGACAACCTGCCCGCGCTCTCCCATCTTGACAACGCCGAAGATGTGCTTGCCCATGGGAGGCACGGGAAAGCCGCTGGCTTCCTCGCTGTGGTTTACCAGGTCGTCCAGCCGCACGCCGAACACGCGCGCAAGGGCGCTCGCATTGCTCAGGTCGGGGGCAGACTCCCCCGATTCCCACTTCGCCACCGACTGGCGCGAGACCCCTATGCGGGCGGCCAGTTCCTCCTGCGTGAGGCCGCAGGCAGTGCGCAACGTTGCGATGTTCTGAGAAATCATACGGTTCATACCTCCTGGTTGAAGGATATAGGCCGGATACGCCCGGCTCCACCAACCAAACATGGCATAAACGTCATCCCCATGCAAACCTTTCTTTACATTGAAGGCGTACCGATTCGCAGAAGCCTGATTTATGCGTCCGGCAAAAATGCGGATTCTAGACCACCACACCCTGGAGAGCATGCATCTTTAGTTCCTGGACGAGACGCGCGGCTCAAACAAAGGAGTCAACCCAAGAAGCACCGCTGCAAGGTGACGTTTGTAGTGTTTCCCGCCAGCCATCCTTGGCGGCAATGTTCGCGCCCTGCGTCAGACTTCGGTCTCGTCATAGACGATTCCGTGCTCGGTGCGCAACCACTCGAAGAACTCTTCGCATGTGAAGAGGGGGATTTCGGAGCGCAAGAAATCCGCCTTGTTCCTGGCTATGAGGGCGACGGGGCTCTTCGTCTTCGCTGCGGTGTACACAAGTGCATCCTCCATGTCCGGCCAACCCAGCGCCATCGCGCCGTCCACCTCGGATTCTCCAAGGGTCGACACTCGGACGCACTTCCGCAGCTCCTTCAAAACCTGCGCGGCTCGTTCCTTTTGGGACTTCCTGCCGCCGTCGGAGAGGATGTAGAACATGTCAGTCCATTGGCTGGGGCTCACCCACAGGTCGAATTCCTTGACGTAGCCCAAGGAGAGCAGAAGCTTCGATGCGGCGTGCGACTCGTTGCGGTTCACCAGTGCATCGATGATGACATTGGTGTCAAGGAACAGCTTCATCGGCGTTCGCCCCGCAGGCCCAGCCGGGCGCGCTTGGCGTCCTTGATCGACATGCCCGACACCTCCGGCGACACGTCGACCTGCAGGCCTTCGACCCATTTCATGGCGCCAGTAAGTTCCTCCTTGCCGACAGGCCTGAGCAAAACGCCTTTCTGCCACGGCAGAACGCCGTTTTCGAGCACATAGTCGTAAAGATCGTTCACGGCCTGGGACGCATTGGTGCCAATCTTTTCCAAGATCTTGTTGCCGGCTTCCTTCTTGGTTGAAGACATGCGAGCCGTTACCATTGCATCACTCATGATCGCCTCCATGTATTACGTTGTACAACTAATTATATAGCGTCTCGATCGGAATAGCAAAGGCGGCTTCGCAAGCCGTGGATCTCTCCCGCCAATCAGCCTCGACTCATAACGCCATCCTATCCATGGCCCTAATAGCATCGGCCCATTGGCCTGGTTCAGTCACGCGCGCGAAACCCCTTCGAAGTTGTAGTCGTCGAAGTCAGGGAACAGCCTGCGGGCATGCCTGAGCGACAGCTCGTCGACGGCCACGCAGGCGACGCCAGCCACGCTTATGCCCAGCCAGAAGAGCGGCGTGTGCAGGGAAGGCAGAGCGTACAGGCCGAGCGAGACTATGACACCGGCGATGATGATGCAGCGGTTCGCGAGGTTCTTGCGTGCGACGACCCTGCGCACCTTCCGCAGCTTGGAGTTGAGGTCGCCTTCTGTCTGCTTGTCCACCTCGTACACGCTCACGCGCCCGATTGACTTGAAGTCGTAGCGGAACCTGTCCGGCATGCGCCCGAGCGTCACGCCGCGCATCATCAGCCAGCAGCCGACGGACACGCCGAGCAGGACGAACCCCGTGCTGAGAGCGGACGCCTTCGACACGCCCGCAGAGCTCTCGAGGCCGACGGCCAGGTTCATCATGTCGTGGCCCATGGCGCCGAAGGCCACGCTCGCCGCCAGGACGGCGACTGCCGCCACGACCAAACGCCGCGAAAGGCGCGACAGCCGCCTCTTATCTTCCGGCGTGAACACATCGCCCAGGACGGGGTATGCCTCCTGGAAGTCCCGGAAGTCGCTGCGGGCGCGGCCCAGCACCCACACGCCCATGATGGCGAACGGCAGCAGCACGATTGTGGCCAGAACGTGCGAGCTTGCGAAGTCCGTATGCACGACGTCCTTGGTGGCCAGGCTGGCCAACTCGTCGAGAGCCTTCGCCATGACGGCCGAATCCGCCTGGTCCGGTGCCGGAAGCAGGCTGGCGAAAGCCGACAGCGAGCCCCCCAGCAGTATCAGCGCGACCCCGGTCGCGAGCATCAGGGAATGGCGCTCGGCGAATCCCCTGTAGCTATACGGGTCGTGCTTCTCGGCCATGCTCGCGCTCGCTTCCCTAGGCGGTCACCCAATGATAGGCGCGCGCCCGAAGCCCGCGAACCGGACCCGCAAATCCTTTGCCGAAACGTAAATGGCCTGCAAACGCCACACTCCGGACCCTGACTATGCTTCCTTGCTTCTTTGATTTGCTTGATTCTCCTTGATTTGCACCACACGCTAGGCGTTTGTCAACTTCGATTGTTGGAGTTTTCCAGACAGGGCTCACGTCAAGAGCCTATACCAACCCTCCCTATTTGCCTATTCGGTATTTTCCGATATTCTCAGCCGTGATTTTCCGAACTTTTCAACCGGCATTTTCCGGATTCATGCGTCTGGCTAGATGCCGGCTAACCGCGTTGGAGCGGGGATGCCATTCAGGCGAATACGGCAAACGGCCGGACTTCCGGCACGACCCTAGATCACGAACAGGTACACGGAGAGGAACTGAAGCACCGACCCGGCCAACACGAATACGTGGAACACCGAGTGCATGTACTTCACCTTCTTGAAGATGTAGAACACGGCACCCACCGTGTAGCTGAGACCCCCCGCCACCAGAAGCCAGAACCCGGCCGGCGCCAGGTCGGCGTACAGCGCGGGCAAAAAGGCGATCACGCACCACCCCATCACCACGTACACCACCGCGGACACCCAGCGCGGACGGAAAGTCCAGAACGCCTCGAAGGCCACGCCCACGACGGCCATCCCCCAGATGACGAAGAACAACCAGAGTCCCCCGTACGGCATCAGCGTGACCATGCAGTAGGGCGTGTACGTGCCTGCGATCAGGATGTAGATGCAGCTGTGGTCCAGCACCTTGAACACGCGCTTCGCGCCCTCATGGGCCAGCGCGTGGTACATCGTGGACATCACGTACTCCACGAGCAGAGATATCCCGAAGAAGAGCGCCGAAAGAAGCAGCAGGCCGCCACCGTC